>JAHDGW010000052.1:6589-9823 GCA_020631635.1 Saprospiraceae bacterium | reverse complement strand
GCTAATGCCCCGATGGGATCAATCAAAATACCTTCCCACTTTAAGATATTGGCTACATCTTTTTTGAGTGGGATATTTCTAAGTATAGGGGCAATCACGGTAGGTCCCGTCACAATAATAAGACCAGCAAATAAGAAAGATAAAGGCCAACTTAAGCCAATCAAAAAATATGTGATAATAGCTGCTCCAAAAAAGGTCACTGCCGATCCTACGGAGATTAATTTTCCAATAATCGGACCTATTGCTTTGATTTCGTTTCGCTTTAATGTGAGTCCACCCTCAAATAGGATGATGCCTATAGCAAGTTCCACGAAGTGAAAAAGATTTTCTCCTGGAAACAAACCTCCTCCCTGTGAAAGGTCAAAAATAGGATTTAACCACTTATTGTGATCATGTGTATATAATGTAGAAAATGGCCCTACCGCCAGTCCTATTAGGATCAATGGTAATATTGCAGGGACTTTGAGTCTCCAAGCTACCCATTGAGCAAGAATTCCTAAGATGATAATACTGGCTAATTCTACCATGATAATTTCGTTCTTGTTTTATCTAGCATACAAGGTACTATGATCTATCATTAAATACCAAAAAATGCGACTTCTTAAGAAAGCATTAGCGAATGCACCCATCATTCAGTTAGTCTCCATACATTTGCAGCTCGATTATGAGTGTAGCAAAAGAAATAGAACGTAGGAGAACCTTTGGTATCGTGTCTCACCCAGATGCTGGAAAAACAACATTGACGGAAAAGCTACTTCTTTTTGGAGGAGCTATACAGGTCGCTGGTGCGGTAAAATCCAATAAAATCAAGAAGCATGCAACTTCAGATTTTATGGAAATTGAGAAACAAAGAGGTATCTCGGTCGCTACTTCCGTGATGGCATTCAACTATCGAGACCGCAAAGTCAATATTCTCGATACACCAGGTCACAAAGATTTTGCAGAAGACACCTATCGGACATTGACCGCAGTGGATAGTGCTATCGTGGTGATTGACGTCGCTAAGGGTGTAGAGATGCAGACCGAAAAGCTCGTTGAGGTATGTCGTATGCGAGAGACTCCCATGATCGTTTTCATCAACAAACTGGATCGAGAAGGTAAAGATGGCTTTGACCTGCTTGACGAAATAGAAGAAAAACTCAAACTCAAAGCTTGTCCACTAAGTTGGCCTATAGGCATGGGACAGCGCTTTCAAGGAGTCTATAATATCTATAAAAAGGAGCTTGTACTCTTTAAGCAACATAGTAAGCATGCTGACGAAGAAGATGCAATTGTCATATCAGATGTCAATGATCCTATCTTGGATGAAAAAGTAGGAGAAGCAGCAGCTGCAGAGCTCAGAGAGGAGATCGAAGTGGTGCATGAGGTATATCCAGATTTTGATCAAGAGGCGTACCTGCGTGGTGAACTCAATCCCGTATTCTTTGGCAGTGCAGTCAATAATTTTGGCGTAAAAGAGCTACTCGATTGTTTTGTAGAAATTGCCCCCTCTCCCCTACCACGAGAAACTGATCTTCGCAAAGTAGAACCCTCTGATCCAAAGTTTACAGGCTTTATATTTAAAATACATGCCAATATAGACCCAAAGCATCGTGATCGTATCGCATTTCTCAGAATATGCTCTGGGGTATTCAAAAGAAATACCAATTACTTTCATGTACGGAATGAGAAAAAAATAAAATTCTCCAATCCTACTTCCTTCATGGCAGAGCGGAAAGAGGTCATTGACGAAGCATATCCCGGTGACATTGTAGGTCTATATGATACTGGTAATTTCAAAATAGGCGACGGTCTGACGGAGGGTGAAAAACTGCATTTTAAAGGCATTCCTTCATTCTCACCAGAGCAATTTCGGTACGTTGATAATGCCGACCCCATGAAGTCCAAGCAATTGGCTAAAGGTATTTCTCAGCTCATGGATGAGGGCGTTGCACAGTTATTTACAAGACAAGATACAGGTCGTAAAATCATAGGTACTGTAGGTGCCCTACAGTTTGAAGTCATCCAATATAGGCTCAAAAATGAGTATGGCGCTACCTGCTCTTACGAACCCATTAACCTGCATAAAGCCTGTTGGGTGCAATGTGATCATGCAGCCGCTTTAAAAGAATTTATCGCTAGAAGAAAACGAGATATCGCCTATGATAAAGACGGCAATCTTGTATTCTTAGCAGAATCTGCATGGACTCTAAAGATGGCGCAAGACAATCATCCAGAGGTGGAATTTTTCTTTAATAGTGATATGGTTTAAAATCGACTTTGTCGATTTTGTGTCAGGGTTTATTGTTGAAAGTTTACTGCATTGCTTTCGATTTTAATTCATTATATCTTTAGACTTATAATAAAAGTTTTATCACCATGACATTATCAGAAATCAAAACTATCCTAAAACAATCCAAAACGATTTCTTTCGCATTACCAAATGGTAATCTTGTACCCAATCACTTTCATGTGACAGAAGTGGGTAAGGTGACTAAAGACTTTATTGACTGTGGTGGTGTAAGACGATCTGAGGTGAAAGCTAATTTCCAACTATGGGAGGCAGATGATTACGATCATAGACTACATCCTGAGAAATTAGTCAGTATCATAGAATTAGCTGAAAAAGTGTTAGAACTCGGCGATCAAGTGATCGAAGTAGAATATCAAGGTGATACGATCGGAAAATACGACCTTGCTCATGATGGTAGTCAGTTTTTACTTGTTGCTCAAAAAACTGCTTGTCTTGCTCAAGATCAATGTGTGGTACCTGATGATAAACCAATGTTTAACTTATCAGACCTTACGGCTAATAGCTGTACTCCAGGTGGTGGGTGTTGTTGATTTGGATAGTTTCTGAGTATGAGGCAATAGATCACATCGCTTATAGCGATCAGATCTTGTATTGTCTCGTTAGGAGATAGTATATTTCCAAAGGTCTAAACAGCTTCATCCCTTAGCATAGGCTTTTTGAAATATTTAAAGCCCTCAAAACTTAAGTCTTCGTCTAAGTCAATCCAATGAATACCAAATGCACTAAATTCATAGTTTTGTCTCTGTTCCTCAGAGGCATTCTTTATTTTAGGGAACCATTCTATTGGCATACTTAGACTAGGGCTATCTTGTGGGGTTAAAATTATTTCGGTACTTGTTATCTTTAATTTCATAGACCAGTTATTTGAAATGTCTGTGCCAAGCTTCAATAATCAAATCTTTGTTTTCATCGATAAGTGATTCTGCCAACTTCAAATCTTT
>JAHDGW010000052.1:0-6489 GCA_020631635.1 Saprospiraceae bacterium | reverse complement strand
TCAAATCTTTGTTTTCATCGATAAGTGATTCTGCCAACTTCAAATCTTTATTTTTCAGACCATTATTCGCAATCCAAGCCATTTGAATAATATTAAATCTTGCTTCACCATCCGAGTTTCGGACATGAATGTGTATTGGAAGATGCTCATTCGAATAGAAAAAGAATCTTAACCCAAAGGCTCGAAATATTGTAGGCATTTAATTTTTTCTAAAATACTGTTTATAAGTCAATACTTCAAATAATAGATCACATCGCTTTTAGCGATCAGATCTTGTATTGTCTCGTTAGGAGATAGATTATTTCCAAAGGTCTAAACACCTTCCTCTCTTATCATAGGCTTTTTGAAATATTTAAAGCCCTCAAAACTTAACTCTTCGTCAAAGTCGATCCCCTCGTAAAAACCTAAAGCACCCTTTTCATCTAGATCTGAGATTATCTCTCTTATGGTGTACGGAGAGAAATTTTAATTTCATAGAGTAAATCTATATCCTAAGTGTTTACATTATTCGATGCAAATACTTCTTACATGTCACGTATCAATGTGAATCTTTTATGAAAACTCGTCTATCCATAGATCATCCTGATTTCAAGCTAAAAAAAACCTCCGTAGAGTCGCATTGAAAATGAAGTGATTTTTAGTAAAAGGAAATATACATTTTAGATGGGTTAACCTAAAAGATGATTCTTTCGTTCACTACAGGGCAAAAAAAATGCTGTCCCTGACGAAGGGGACAGCAATAGGTCTATTAAAGTTTAATAACCTTACTCAATCTCAATCATCTTACGAGTTGCAACATTTGTGCCACTCTCAAGCTGATAGTACATTACGCCTTGAGCATTCAGGTCATTTTTACTTAATTGTATCTCATTATAGCCTTTTGTCACTTGCATTACATTTCTGTAAACCACTTTTCCAGTCACGTCAAAAACTGAAAGTGTTGCATTACCTGATGTAGGTACATTAAAGGATATAGTTGTCTGATTTTGGAATGGGTTAGGACTATTCTGATATAGTTGGAAATCAGCTTTGTCATTACCATTCGCATCTCTGAAGTTGAGTACTAGATCAGCAGTTTCAAGATCAGCATTATATGCTTCTGCTTGAGTGGCTGATGAAGTCAACGTCATCATTTCGCTTAGTAAACCCGACGTACGAGCGGTGAAGTTTATAGTGAAAAGCGCTTCCTCGGGGGATACGGTTACACCATCCACTTCATTCCAGCTCGATGTCAGTTGTGTTGATGAGATTGAACCAAGGTTATGGTTTCTTATGTCCAGTGTACCACTTGAGACACCATTGAGTTCAATACCTTCAACGTCTAATGTATATTGGAATCCAATAATATTGTCAAAATTTTCGGCAGATATCACTACTTCTACTTCTTCGCCAGCAACCACTTCTTGATCATTGGTGAAGAATGTAAGAGTCGTATTACTACGGTTAGAAACCGCTACCGATTGTGCATTTGCAGAAGCTGTGTTATTTACATCTCCTACTTTGATACCGATAAGTTTTTCACTCATCATATCACTAGTGATTTGAGATAAGTAGATCTCCTCGTCAAACGGGAATGGGTCACTTGCATCAGCAAATGTATAATCTCCATCTACAAATCTCCAACTCGTATTGTTTGGTAACTCTGAGTGTATACCTAAGATCAACTTACGTAACTCGATCAAGTCAATAGCAGATACATTTTCATCACTATTGATATCTGCGGCAATCACTTTATATGCATTGTCAAGTGTCGTTATTCCTAAGATATGCTTTTGGATAAGTACTAAGTCAAGTGTCGATACACCATTCATATCATCATTATCTTTAGCACCACCTATAGTATAATCAATATACATTGGGTTACTATCAAAAGCGTATTCTCCGTTAGCATCAGTCATTTCTGCTATTGGGTACCATGGTAAATCAGTCTCTAATTGCACTGATGCATCCTCTATCACATCTCCCGTAGGCGTCTCTACTACTCCAGAAATCATTGCTCTAGGTGCAGCTCCAGTACATCCTCCTTGATTATCAATAAGGGTAACTAATACTGTACAGAAATCAAAGTTTCCTTTTTCATCCCAAACATAGACTTCAACTTCTATCCTATCTGTAGGATCTGAAGGTAAGTCATCACAATCAAATGTAATAGAAGAACACTTAGTCGATGGGTCGTATGCAGGGTCACTCTCTGGTGGAGTATTTGTAAAAGTAAATCTCAAGTCATCGATATCAGTACAGTTATCGAAACTTCCAAGATCAAAATCACAAGCCCATAATTCTACCATACCGTTCTGCATTAATGCAGTGCTCAGATTTATACAGTAAGGAGTCGGCGCTTTTTTATCAACGACCATAAAGGTAGAATTACAAGAACCAACATTACCACAACCATCAGAAACAGACCAAGTCACTTTATGAGTATTCATACTTCCTTCTATGGGGTTAGGTAGAGTCACCGCAACTTCTTGATTAGTCGTAGTAGGCGCTACATAGAAAGGATTATTGCTTGGCAAATTGCTACTATATACATAATCTATAGTACCATCACCCCACTCATCTACTGAGATATCCCACTTCAACCATGCACTTGCACAGTCTCCGAAGTCAGCAGCTGCATTCGTAAGGGTTACGCTTGTTGCACTACACGAAGTAGAATTGCTAGCTGAGCCACCAGATATTGGAGAGTCTACCTCAAACATCAATGGACCACAGTTCAATACTTCTGGAGCGACATCATCACTTACTTTCACTACTTGTACATGTGACCATACACCAGTAGGTACAGAGGCATTAGGGTCAAACTGACACCAATCAATTACGGTATAATCATTTAAGATTTTGAAACATGCCCCATCCTCTAATAGGAATGTATCAGACTCTACGCTATATGCAATCTGGTCACATACACCGCCTACATAGATAGGTGCTGTAGGAGCGCCAGGTAGATCAGTACATACTACATCTTGATCTGAAGGCCAAGTAATATCTCCATTGAAAGGATCTAATGCCTCGATTGTGATCGTTTGTAAACAGAAAATATTGGGGAAGCTTTTCACATACCATCTTCTTACGATAGTACCTGCTCCACAACCGTCAAGGTCTGGTGTATCAGTATATAGAACCTCAGGATTACCACAAGTATTGAATGCTGTAGCCGAACCTAATACAGATAGATTATTTACATCAGCATCACATTCTACTGTGATATCCGCAGGACATAATATTGCCGGAGCAAGTTTATCCTCTACACGTACATCTATCCAAGTTTCGTTATAATTGTCACCGGCAGAACCGAATGTACCATCCATATCTCCATCATCCCAAACTCTTAACCATACTTTTACAGTACCGAATGGAGTTCCGTTTTCATCAATATCAGTCAAATCTGCACAACAGAATCTTACAAAAGCTCCATCATCAGTATCTGTAGAAGAATCAAAAGAATGACCATCATTGTTGTATGTAATATTGCCCGCAATGTTACAAGCATCAGTCTCTCGTCTTACTTCTAAGTGTACAGGTCCGCATCCATCAAATGAACCATTATCTACACTAGCTGCAAAAATCTTAGCAAATCCACTTCCTGAAGTGGTACCATTGGTTAGTGAAACTACGAGATTTTGAGTTCCTATCGCAATAGGAGCAGTTTTATCAACTACACTTACTGTTATATCAAAATTGGTAGTGTTACCACAACAGTCAGAAGCAACATAAGTAAATGTATGATCACCTTTAGGTGCTCCGTATACATAGTACTGTCCAGTCACAGGGTCTAAATTGATAGAAACTCCCACTGGTCCACTTACGGTATAAGTTACTACGTCAGCACAATTGTCATGTAATAATGTTGGCGCTGGCATGAGGAAATTACCTACACAACCCCATGGGTCTACGGTAACTTGAATATCCTCAGCATCTACAGTCGGTCCTTCTGTATCATCGGCCTTAATTATTTGCACAAAATTTTCGGTGGCACCACTACACCAATCCAATACAGTCCAGTTTCTAATTACTTTGTAATTACCTGAACAATTTGGACCACAAACATCAAATGTTTGATCAACTTTAGTAACGACGATATTACATAATTGACCCGTGATTGGAGATCCATTGATCGTAGGCCATGCTTGAGCAGCAGCTCCAGCAGTACCCAATGTTGGCTCAAAGTAATCGAAGATAGATTGCATGCTTGCGCTTGCTCCACACTCTAATTGGACTGGAGTTGCAGGTGCAGTAATATCAGTAGTAACATCGATTGTTACAAGTCTAAATTCTTGAATACATGCGTCAGAGGTATTACCAGCAGCATCTGTGTATACTGTAGTTCTAGTAATAATTTGCTCTCCGCACATTGCCCCATCAGTAACAACATCGTTGCTGACAGAAGTTACCGTGGTACAGTTTTCTACTGGAGCAGGAGCCGGTACAGCTACTGTGCCGTTAAGAATACCGTCTAAATCTGTACATAAAAATTCACAAGCTGGGTCAGTATTTCCTGGAGGACATGCACATTGTACAGGGTCAGTAGGATCCATCTGAGGTGCTAATTTGTCTTCTACGACAATATCACCCCAACAGTTATTACCCGTGGCGTTAAGTGTAACTGTTACACTATAGCTACCTGGCGTAGTAATGGTTGTACCCATTACACCGGAGATAGTTACTGTATAATCAGCGGGATCGATAGGACTGTTTCCCTCAAGAATGATATCAGGAGTGATATCGGCTTGACAGTTCTCATCTAAGGAAACTTGTACATTGTCATTACAGGCCACGGATTGCGCAGAGGCATTGTGGGTGACAAATGTCAAGCAAAATAAGCTTAAAATGGAGCACAGATATACGGCTCCTGTTCTGCGTAATGTTTTACACATAGGACATAAGTTTTGGTTAAAAAAATGTTTTAAAAAATACCTCCTCAACACAAAGGGAGGCATTGTTCAGATTTTGAAAGGAGGGAACTTTCAAATTGGGGGGTGGTACTAAATTCGTCTGGCACAAATATAGACTCATGACTCTCACATAAGTCCAATCATATCGAGGTAATTATCAAATTAAAAATTATAAATTTTAAATATAATATTAATACATTACTATACTCGTAATCAATCTAGAATGCATTATAATTTTGATACATGTAAAAAAAGATTATCCGAAAATATATATCTCAAGTCATCACAAAAAGAGGCATGACCTTCGAAAAATCAAATAATAATACCTCCAAAGCACCCTATCGCTCTTTGCTTAGCTAATCATATATACACTCGATATCATACCATTTATATTATAAAATGATACTAGGTACATCTAGCCATGAGCAACTAAAAAATATTAACTGGTGTAGCTATTATTATAAATCATCAATATTCTCAAGGTAAAGGGCGGCTTGCTCTAGCATAGCAGATTTCTTTTCACCATCCATCTTAGCCCACGTACGATACATCATACCGATTCTCGGATTCTTGGCTAGCTTATCTTCATGCTGATCATAGAAATTCCAATACAGGCTGTTGAATGGGCAGGCTTTTGGACCAGTTTTCAATTTTCGATCATAGTAGCAGCTATCGCAATAGTTGCTCATCTTATGTATATAATTGGCAGAGCTGACATAGGGTTTAGTACCTACAATACCACCATCAGCAAATTGGCTCATTCCACGGGTATTGGTGATCTCTACCCATTCTATAGCATCGATATATATACCTAGATACCACTGGTCGAGTTCATCCGGATCGATACCAGCCAATAAGGCAAAATTGCCTGTGATCATTAATCGCTGAATATGATGCGCATAACTATAATCCAATGATTGTTGGATAGCATGATGCAAGCAATTCATTTTAGTGTTTCCATCCCAATACCAAGAAGGTAGATTTCGGCTATGATTGAAAAAGTTCTTTTTGGCGTATTCTGGCATATGCGCCCAGTATACTCCACGCATATACTCTCGCCATCCTATAATTTGCCTGACGTAACCTTCTATCTGAGCAATACTGATCTCTTCCTGATTATTCTGCCATTGTGCAATGGCCGATTGCACTACTTCTAGTGGGCTGATTAATTTAGAATTCATGGCGAATGACAACCTACTATGGTAAAGGCTCCATTCATCAGTATGCATAGCATCCTGATAGGCTCCAAATAAGGGTAATAACTCTGCATTGAAATACTCCATAAGCTCCATACTCTCTGCACGAGTGCAAGGCCATACAAAGTTATTAGGATCAATATTCCCAAAATAGGATACTCCTACTCTATCTAGCATTTTGATAATTTCTTCTACATCATCAGACCATAATTTAGGTGAGGTGACTTCATGCTTTTTAGGTAGCTTCTTTCTGTTATCTCCGTCATAATTCCACTTACCTGTGATGGGCTGCTCTCCATCCATCAGGAGATTATATTTTCTCCGCATCATGCGATAGAAGGATTCCATGAGGTAGGTTTTCTTTCCTTCAAAAAAGTTTTTAAGATCAGATCGCTGAG
>JAHDGW010000051.1 GCA_020631635.1 Saprospiraceae bacterium | reverse complement strand
GAATGACTGATCCCTCTAGGGAATGCCAAGCTTTGAATTTCTGTCATAAATAAATTTCCGATCACATCAAGATCTGGGATGGTACCCGCTATGGCACCCCATAACAAAGCTCTATTGCCTAATTTCTTACCTAGTACTGCTTCTCCTACAGCAGCACCTAAAGTTATTTGAGTTAGTGAGTCCACCCTAGCTAGACACTCTCAGCCTCTTTTTGTTTAATATTGAGCTTGCTTATTGTTTTACGTGATGCAGACTGCTCGGCGGCTTTCTTATTATAATCTTCAGCGGTAGCTATCTCTTTTCCATTAATGATAACACCTACATTAAATCGATCTCGTTTTTCAAATTTATACCTTGAGATCAACTCAAATTTTACATCCTTATTATATTTTTGGCACCACTCTAGTAAGATGCTTTTATAGTTATCATCTTTATTTTCGAGCTCATGTATATCTAGGTATTTTCTCAGAAGTCTATTGATAATATACCTCTTGGTCGTATTATATCCATACTCCAGGTATATTGCACCTACAAGGGCTTCTAATGCATTTCCCATCATCGATTTGCTCATTCTGCCTTGTGAGTATTTGGATAGAATAAGGTCGAGGCCCATTCTGTCTGCTATAAGGTTGAGCGTAGTCCTTTTCACTATTTTGGATCTCATCTTAGTGAGAAATCCTTCATCGCGATTGGGGTATTTTTTGAATAGGTATTCTGCTACCGCAGTTGACAATATAGCGTCGCCTAGGTACTCTAGGCGTTCATTATTATTGGACGTTTTACCATTAGTATTATTGTTGCTGAGCGACTTATGCGAAAACGCTAATTTATACAGATATAATTTATTGGGGGTAAACCCAATCACACGTTTTAACTTGCGAGCAAGATCGCGATCGGGTGACCAATAATAATTGTAAACCTTTCTTATTCCTATCAAATCTTATCCATCATATCTTTTGAGTACGATGGACGAGTTGTGTCCACCAAAACCAAAAGTGTTACTAATGACAGCGTTTACTTTTCTTTCTTGCGTTTCGTTGAATGTAAGATTCAACTGGGAATCAATATCGGGGTCATCTGTAAAATGATTGATGGTAGGAGGTACAGCATTATTGTTAATAGCTACAATCCCTGCAATACACTCTACCGCTCCCGCAGCACCTAAAAGGTGACCTGTCATTGATTTCGTAGAGCTAATATTCAAATTATATGCATGATTTCCAAATACTTTAAGAATTGCTTTTGACTCTGCCACATCACCCAAAGGTGTAGATGTACCATGAACGTTTACATAATCAATATCTTCAGGGTTGAGACCTGCATCTTTTACAGCCAATCTCATAACATTACTTGCTCCTAGTCCTTCTGGATGTGGGGCGGTGATATGGTGAGCATCCGCTGTAGCGGCAGATCCTGCCACTTCTGCATATATAGTTGCTCCTCGTGCCTTTGCATATTCTAATTCTTCCAAAATCAATGCTCCCGCACCTTCTCCCAAGACAAATCCATCCCGATCCTTATCAAATGGCCGAGAGGCTGTTTTAGGATCGTCATTTCTCATAGATAATGCCTTCATTACAGAAAAACCACCTATACCTGCACGTATCACGGTAGCTTCTGATCCACCAGTAATCATAACGTCTGCTCTATTGAGTCTTATGGTATCTACTGCTGTAGATATGGCATGAGATGATGATGCACAAGCTGATACCGTAGCATAGTTAGGGCCTCTAAAACCATACTTCATCGAAATATGTCCAGAGGCAATATCTGCTATCAATTTGGGTATGAAAAAAGGGTTGTATTTAGGCAATCCTCCCATCCTGGCAACATCCTCGATATTTTCTTCGATCGTCTTGAGTCCACCTATACCAGAACCCCATATCACACCTGCACGATCATTGTCTATTTTCTCAATATCCAATCCGCTATGCTGTACGGCCTCCTCGGCAGATACCATAGCATATTGAGTAAAAACATCCATTCTACGAGCTTCTCTTCGATGCATATGTTGCTCGATATCAAAATTCTTAATCTCACAGGCAAATTTTGTTTTGAAGTGCTCTGTATCAAATCTTGTGATCATGTCAGCACCACTGGCGCCTTCTAGCAATGCTTTTGCATATTCCTGAAAGGTATTTCCTATCGGTGTAAGAGCACCAATACCTGTAACGACTACTCTTCTCATGACTTGGTCTAGTTTTTTAAAATTCTACACTAAAGTTACATGTCTTTAATGACATAAATAGAATAGCTATAAATCCAAAAAAAAAATCCACAAGTAGGCTAAATGACCTGCTTGTGGACTGAAAGAAAAAAAACGCTATTCTTTCCCTAAGGGATTATCCTTTTTGCTTAGTAACATATTCAACAGCTTGTCCAACAGTTTGAATGTTTTCAGCTTCCTCATCAGGAATAGAAATATCAAACTCTTTTTCAAATTCCATGATTAGCTCTACAGTATCTAGTGAATCTGCTCCTAAATCATTAGTGAAACTCGCTTCATGCGTTACTTCAGAATCATCAACACCTAATTTGTCAACGATAATTTGTTTTACTTTATCAGCTACTTCTGACATAATAGTAAGGTTTTAATTATGTCGCAAATAACGAGATATCCAATGCTATTTCCAAGCTTATGATCTAATATTTTTATTCTACATTCCTTAAAATAATTACTAATAGAGTCAGCGTTTCAGCGTTTGGATCGTTATGTTTGTTGCTTCGGACTTATTTCGTGTATTTCATACACTAACTTAGTTGCGATCATTAAATACCCAATAAGCTATAACATCTAAGCACCAATCATGACTGCAAACCAACTATACCAAACAAACAGACAAAAGACTAAAATAGTCGCGACGCTAGGCCCTGCAAGTACGGATAAGGATGTATTAAGACAACTTATTATAGAAGGAGCTGATATTTTTAGACTCAATTTTTCTCATGGTGATCATGCTACGCATCAATCTACTTTAGAAAAAATAGTGGAGCTCAATGAAGAACTCAATACTAACGTAGGAATACTAGCAGATCTGCAAGGGCCTAAACTAAGGGTAGGTAAGATCGAAAACAATGGTATAAATATCGTAGAAGGTGATATCATCACGTTTACTAATGAAGAATGCATTGGTACAAAGGAAAAGATATACATGAGCTACTCTGACTTTGCAAAAGATGTGAATGTCGGTGAAAAAGTCTTAGTTGATGATGGAAAACTTGTCTTTGAAGTAGTGGAGACAGATCAAGAAAGCATCGTAAAGTTAAAATCACTTTTTGGAGGTATTTTATCTTCAAATAAAGGGGTAAATCTTCCCGACACCAAAATCTCACAACCTTGTCTTACGACTAAAGATCTCAATGACCTTGAGTTTATCCTTACCTTACCTGTACATTGGATTGCACTTTCGTTTGTACGGAAAGCTTCAGATATAGAAGAGCTAAAAGCGATCATATCACAACGCAATCATCCGGCACTGGTCATTGCCAAAGTAGAAAAACCTGAGGCGATAGAAAATATCAAAGAAATCGTAAAAGTATCGGATGCAATCATGATTGCTAGAGGCGATCTCGGAGTAGAAGTGCCTATGGAAAAGCTACCAGCTATTCAGAAAAATGTGATCAAAAGATGTATCCAAAAAGGTAAACCCGTCATCGTGGCTACTCAACTTATGGAAAGCATGATCTCCAACCCCGCTCCTACAAGAGCTGAAGTAACCGATGTGGCTAATGCCGTGATAGACGGTGCTGATGCTGTGATGTTGAGTGGTGAGACATCCGTGGGTAAACATCCACATCTTGTGGTACGTGCGATGAATAAAATTATAGATCAAGCAGAAAGGCACTACGAGATACAAGGAAAAAGACCTAAGCCTGACCCCAAAGCGGCCACATTCCTGTCTGACGTTATATGCTTTAAGGCTGCCAAAACAGCCGAAGATATAAATGCAACAGCGGTGATTGGCTTAACGGTTTCGGGTTATACTGCGTTCAAAATATCAAGCTTCAGGACTAATATTCCTACCTATATTTTCTCGTCAAACATGGCAATCTTAGGTACTCTTAATTTAGTGTGGGGAGTGAAAGCGTTCTATTATGATAAGTTTAGCTCTACAGACGAGACTATCGAAGACCTCTCAAAAATTTTGAAAGAAAAAGGACTTGTAAAAAAGAGAGACCTCTTGGTAAATACAGGATCTATGCCACTCAAAAGGAGGTTTAGAACTAATATGATGAAAATCACAATCGTAGATTAGGATTTCTCTTTTTCACAAGGAAATCTTAAATATCGAGGGTAAAAAAATCCTTTTAGCTATACTTGCGTTGAATACCTCAACGAAACGTCAGTTTTATGTATAGATATGTACTCTTTATTCTATTTTATAGCTTAGCGATCCAGGTATCTCTTGCACAGGTAGGTCAGCGATATAGCGAAAACGAAATGAAGTTTCAAGAGGCTTTTTTGAAAGCCAAATCTCTCATGCTCAATAATGATTATGACAAAGCTGAAGTCGAACTCAAAAAAGTGTATGACCTAGATCGTACACAATCAGCTACTGCGTTTGAATTAGCAAAGTTTTATGAACTCAAAGGAGATCTTGAGAAATCAATTGAATTTAGCAAAAAAGCAACCACGCTTGATCCCAATAATAAATGGCATTGGATTTTTTTAGCCAACCGTCATGAGGAAAACTATAATCATAAAGCTGCCGCGGATATCTATGGCAAGCTCATTGCAAATTTTGAAGAAAATCAACTGTATTTCGAAAAGCTAGCTTTTCATCAATTATCATCTGGTAATGCCAAGGCGTCTCTTGCTACTCTAAATCTGCTGGAGCAAAAAATTGGTATTGAAGAGCAACTAATAAAGAGAAAATATGAAATTCTGATTTCGCTAGATCAAAAAACCGAAGCAAGCTCAGAGTTAAAAAAACTAGTAGAACAAAACCCAGAAGAAATACGATACTATCATAACCTTGCAGCTCATTATAAGCAAATTGGCGAAAACGAATTAGCCAAAAACACCTATGAGAAGATACTACTAATAGATGATACAGACTCCAAGGCAAAACTTAATCTGATCAAAGAAAATAAACAAGGAGAAGACCAAATAAATACCATATTATCCAGCAAGAATTTGACGGAAGAAGATAAAATAAAAACACTGATACCTTACCTAACAAATCTATCAGCACAAACAGATTCTCTACAAAAACAAAAACTGCTACTAGCCATTAGGGAGTTGCAATCAGAATATCCCAATAGTGCTGCGGTACAGGCCGTATCAGGAGATTATTTTTACCAAATAGGTGATTTTGCAACCGCTATTACACATTATGAAAATACTCTAAAAAAGAAGAAATCAGTATACGCGGTTTGGTACCAACTACTAGATTGTTACATTTTGACCTCAAAGTACGATCAAGCTACAAGCAGAGGAGAAGAAGCCTTAGATGTATTTCCCAATCAAGCAGGAATCTATTATCTGATTGCAAAAGCTCAATTAAAAGACGGAAAATCAGCAGAAGCTGTAGATTATATAATGGAAGGTAAAATTATCGCCACCAATGATAGTGCAGCCGCACTAGATTTTTCCACTCTTGAGATCTATAGTCTCTACCTTGACGGTGAAAAATCTAAAGCACAAGCCGCTATAGATAGTATCGAAGATAAGGCGTATGCAAAAAACCCTCAAGCTTTAGAGACCGTTTGTTATCTATATGATCAGTTTGATACTGATCGAGATGCGGACTCTTGTTACAAAAAACTATCAGATATGCATTCCAACTATATCATCAGAAAGCAATCTGCTCATGATAATCAATAATAAGATTATTCACTCTATAGTTGGAGTCATCCTCTGCTGCCTTGCCATATCCTGTAAGTCTTCAAGATCTAACACTAAGACGTATACAGAACTTTCCAAAGAACGAATTAATGAAATCATTAGCAGTCATAATATTGAGTATGACTGGTTTTGTGCAGAAGGAAAATCAAAAATCGATACAGACGACATTACCGTAGGTACCAAAATGTATCTCAGAGTCAAGAAAGATAGTATTATCTGGATGACTTTTAAAAAACTAGGAATAACGGCAGCTCAAGCTAAGATTACGCCTGACTCCTTTTTTATCATATATCGCCTAGAGAAAGCTTATGAAAAAGGTGGTATAAGTCGTATGAAAAAACAACTAAACATGGATCTATCATTTTCTGAGATCCAAGATTATCTCATAGGCAATATACCCGTACTGCGGGACAGCTCCGCTCAAATATTGAAGAGCCAAGATGGGTATATCGTCAAAGAAAGCCATCCTGATTACTATCTCGAAACTTACATTGATAGAGAAAAAGAAGTTGTAAGTGGCATCAAGATAACTGATGTGGAAAATAATAAAATCAAGGCATTTTATGATGATTACAAAACAACTGAAAATGGTCTGCAAGTCGCTTTTAAAAGAAAATTTTTGTCTAGCATAGATCAAGGATATGGTTTGGAGATCGGCAACACTCAACTAAAATGGAGTAAAATACAGATCAATCAACCCAAGAGTACTCGATTTAATATTCCAAGTCATTATGAGGATATCAGCATCGATTAGTATACTCATAATTGCTCTATTGAGCATAAAAGTGCATGCTCAGCAAAGCCAAAACCTGCAACAACAACGGGAAGCGCTACTGCACAATATAGAAGAGACTAGTAAAGCAATCAGACTAATCAAAGCACAAGAACGTCAATCTGCCAAAGAGCTAAACCTGATACAAAAACAAATCAAAGATCGTCAAGATCTCATGCTCAATATGGCAGAGCAGCTTGACTCTATCAATACTAGTTTAGATCAAATAAACTCTAACATAATCATCCTCAATCAATCGATAGTTCAACTCAAAATACAATATGGGACTTTGATGAAGGCATATTATAGAAAGAAAAAACTCGAGCATCCATTACTCAGCTTACTCAATGTAAATGGTATCAATGAAGCTTTTGTGAAATGGAGGCATATGACCCAGTATCAGGACTTTCTGAATGAAAAACTGAGTCAAATAAAACAGAAAACAGAAAAGCTAAATACACAGAAGACGCAACTTCAGCTTCAAGAAAAACAACAACGTAATATCCTGAGCCTCCAAGAAACACAACAAAGTCTTATGGCTGAGGAACAAGAGGCCAAGCAAGAACTGGTTAAAAAGTATAGTAACGATGCCAAGAGCCTAGAATTTCAACTTTCTAAACAAGAAAAAGAAAGTGAAAAATTAAGTAAACAGCTAAGCGCAATCATTACCGCAAAGATTAATAGAGATAAAGAGGTGGTCAATGATATTAAAGTTGCTAAATCAGAAACAAACACTAGGACAGTACTGAATAAAAAACTTCCTTGGCCAATCGAACAATCACGTATTAGTTCTAAGTACGGCTTACAAAGTCACCCTAAGCTCAAATCTATCAAAATCGATAATAAAGGACTAGATTTTGAAAGTAGTAGCAATAATGAAGTCATCGCAATTTTGGATGGTACTATCGTAGATGTGGTCAGTATGGTCGGTTTTGATTACGTATTGGTGATCAATCATGGTGACTATCTTACAGCTTATTCAAAACTAGCAGAAGTACAAGTCAAAAAAGGACAGGCTGTATCGCAAGGAGAAATATTAGGTACAGCAAGGTCTAATAATAGTGGTAACTTTGAACTGCACTTTGAAATGTTTAAAGGAAAGCAAAACCTGGACCCTGAGAAGTGGCTTGAAAAACGATAAATAACAAATAACATATGTCAGATAACTGGCAAATAGGCAAAGCCAAAAAAAAAGGAATCAAGAAAGACTTAGAGTATGCCATCGTAGTAGGTGTGATATCTAAGCAAAGCACCGAAGAGCAGGTAACTGAGTATCTTGATGAATTAGAATTTTTGGCTGAAACTGCAGGTGCAGTGACCGTCAAGCGCTTTACACAAAAACTTCCTCATCCTGATGTACGTACATTTGTTGGTAAAGGAAAATTAGAAGAAATCTATGACTATATAGAGGCTCATGAAGAAATTAGCCTCGTCATATTTGACGATGATCTTACCGGTAAACAAACGGGTATATTGGAAGAAGAACTTAAGGTGAAAATCATAGATCGTTCGACGCTGATCCTTGATATATTTGCCAATAGAGCGCAGACCGCTCAAGCCAAAACTCAAGTAGAACTTGCTCAAATGCAATACCTACTGCCAAGACTGAGAGGACTATGGACTCACCTTGAAAGACAACGTGGAGGTATAGGTATGAGAGGGCCAGGTGAACAAGAAATCGAGACCGATAGACGTATCGTAAGGGATAAAATATCTCTACTCAAAAAACGATTAGCTAAAATCGATCAACAGGCACAGACGAGACGTAAAAATCGAGGGCAACTCATAAGAGTATCGCTTATCGGGTATACCAATGTAGGGAAATCTACACTCATGAATGTACTTTCTAAATCGGAGGTTTTTGCTGAAAATAAGCTTTTCGCAACCTTAGACACCACCGTACGAAAAGTAGTCTTTGAGACTATGCCTTTCTTATTAAGTGATACAGTAGGGTTCATCCGAAAACTGCCCCATCACCTTGTAGAAAGTTTTAAATCGACGCTTGATGAGCTCAAGGAAGCAGACCTACTTGTACATGTCGTCGATATGGCACATCCTCAGTATGAAGACCATATAAAAACAGTAGAGAAGACCATCCAAGAATTGGATTCTTCCAATAAAAAGACCTTGATGGTATTTAATAAAGTAGATCTGTATCAAGAGCTATATTTTGATAAATTGCTAGAAGAAGAGACTCGTACGGATCTACTAAACGAACTAAAAAGCAGTATTACCACACGTTATGATCACGAGGTACGTTTTATTTCTGCACTGAAAAAAGAAGGAATTCAAGATCTGAGAGAAAAGCTCAAGTCGATGATTGTTGATTTATATGAAAACCGATATCCTTACCAGCCTAAAACATGGTAAGACAAATGACATACCGCATTGTATGAATGTTCTAAAAAAATACGCTCATCTACTTGTCAACTATTGCCTAGAACTCCAACAAGGAGAACGAGTATATATCAAATCTACTACGCTAGCAGAACCCTTAATACGGGAAGTATATCGAGCAGCTCTACAGGTAGGTGCTCATCCAGTAGTAGACCTTAGTTTTAGAGAAAAAGGGCGCATATTTATGAATGAGTCTGATGAGCATCAACTGCACTATATATCACCTCTCTATCGAGAAGCGATGGAGCAATTTGAGGCATATCTCGTGATCAGGGCTCCCTACAATCTGCGAGAAGATCAGAATGTAGATAGTGCTAAACAAAAAATCAGGAAAGAAAGCACCAAAGACCTAATCAATACATATTTTAAAAGAACGGCTAACAAATCTCTCAAACGCTCACTGTGTCAATACCCTACCCAAGCCAGTGCTCAGGAAGCTGGCATGAGCTTAGAAGAATATGAGCATTTTGTTTATAATGCTTGCCATCTATTTAGCGAAAACCCTGAAGCAGAATGGCTCAAAGTAAGAAAGCATCAGCAGCAAATAGTTGACTATCTCAACAATGTAGATCAGATCAGATATCAATGCAATAAAACAGATATCACATTTTCTGTAAAGGATAGAACGTGGATCAATAGTGATGGTCAAAATAATATGCCCTCGGGAGAAGTATTTTCTGGTCCCGTAGAAGACTCAGTCAATGGTACCGTACATTTCAACTACCCAAGTGTATATATGGGTCATGAAGTGGAGGATATCGTTCTCGAAGTGAAAGATGGAGTCGTACAGTCTTGGTCAGCTAAAAAAGGAGAAGAACTACTAGATAAGATTTTTGAAATAGAAGGCGCCAGACAATTTGGAGAAGTTGCAATAGGTACCAATTATAATATCCAAACGGCCACAAAAAATATCCTCTTCGATGAAAAGATAGGGGGCACGATACACATGGCAATCGGACAGTCGTATATACAGACTGGTGGTAAAAATCAATCTGCTATACACTGGGACATGATTACTGATATGAAAGATGGAGGACGTATATATGCCGATGATCGTTTGATTTACGAAAATGGTTCTTTTATAATATTCGATTAAAAATAGAATTGAAGATACCCTATGCATATCGGCTTATTATCTGGGCAGCTCTTACTGTCGTTTTAATTAATTCTTGTGCTCAACCGGGAATGCTTACTGGTGGAAAAGAAGATACAGAAGGGCCCAAGGTTGTAGAGTCTGAATCGAGTCCTAACTACCAAGTTAATTTCCAAGCAAGGGGATTTGAACTCGTTTTTGATGAATATGTAGAACTCAAAAGTGTATTTAAGCAAGTATTGATCTCACCACCCATGCTCAACTTCCCTGAGATCAAACAGCGTGGTAAAAAGGTGACCGTAAAGTTTAATGAGCTCGAAGAAATCAAGGAAAATGCTACGTATACATTTAATTTCGGTGAGGCTATCCAAGACTATAGAGCGGGCAATAAGCTCCTCAATTATTCATATGTGTTTTCTACAGGGCCTTATATCGATTCTCTATCAGTGAAAGGAACTGTGGTAGATTTTATCACAAAAGATGGAGCCGATGAAAAAGTAGTCCTTCTGTATGATAATCTATCGGATAGCGCAGTATATAAAGAGCGACCGTTTTATTTTGCTAAAACTGATAAATCTGGTTTTTTTCAACTCAACAATTTAAAATCAGATACCTTTCAGATTTTTGTTTTGGATGATCAAAATCTAAATTATTATTTGGACGGAGATACCGAAGCCATTGCTTTTATGGATTCTACTTTTGTATTAACAGATAGCTTCAATAGACAATTCAATATAGAGCTTGCACCTGTAAAACCCAAACAACAGTTAGAATCAGATGAACTTGTACGTTTTGGGCATATCGCCATGAAATTTTCGAAAAACGCAGAACGTACCAAATGGTCATTACTAGATAGTATGGACTATTCCTTTGTACAGCAAAAAGATAGCCTATTGATTTGGTTTACGGAGTCTCCTGATAGTCTTATACAAATAGCAACCTTAGGAGATACCATTGACTTCCGAGTAAAAGACAGAAGCATAGACAGTATTGCCTTTAAGCCATACATAGGATCTCAAAATGCAACTAATAACACTGCAATATTAAAAAATCAAGCGTTAGAGATCACTTTCAATACTCCCATTATAGATGTAGATAAAAGTAAAATTTATTTAGCTGATACTACTCAAAATATGTTGTCGCTTTCGGCTTCTTTAGATAAAATCGATCCTCGTAAAACTAAGATCAAATTTCAATTACAGGCAGATACTATCTATGAAGTGATACTTCTACCCGGTGCGGTGAATAATATTTTTGGCATAAGCAATGATACCATCACTACAAGCCTAAAGTCCTCAAGCAAGGAAAAATTTGGCGCATTATATCCCAAGTTTATTAACTTGGATAGCAGCAAACAATATATTATACAGCTAAAACAAGGCGAGCGTATATTAGAGCGACATGAAGTCTATGATCAAAAACAATATACAATAAGCGTGGACATATTGAAGCCAGGCCAGTATTCCGTTGAAATACTAGAAGATCGAAATCGAAATGGAGAATGGGATAGTGCTGATTATAGTACTAAAACCTATCCTGAAAACATAGCCACCGTATTACTTCCAGAGCTTAAAGCTAACTGGGAAGACAACTCGGAGTTTGATGTACAAAAAATACTTTATGGAGAACAGCAACAAGATGATACTGAGAGCCGATAATCTCCAAAAAATATATGGCAACAGGACCGTTGTAAAAGGAGTATCCATCAATGTAAGCCAAGGAGAAATCGTTGGGCTATTGGGTCCTAATGGCGCCGGAAAAACGACTACTTTTTACATGACCGTAGGTTTTGTAAAACCCAATGAAGGATCAGTATACCTCAATGATGAAGAAATTACAGACCTGGCTATGTATCGCAGAGCTCAGAAAGGCATCGGATATCTACCTCAGGAACCAAGTGTCTTTCGTAAGCTTAGCGTAGAAGACAATATCTCTGCCATACTAGAAATGACACCATTATCTAAGGAAGAGCAAGCTCAAAAACTAGAAGATCTCATCGATGAATTTGGTCTAGAGAAAGTACGTAAAAACGTTGGAGATAGCTTATCAGGGGGAGAGCGTCGACGTACAGAAATCTCAAGAGCACTGGCGTCAGATCCTAGTTTTATACTCCTGGACGAACCATTTGCAGGGATAGATCCTATTGCAGTAGAAGATATACAAGAGATCGTTTCCAAATTGAAACTAAAAAATATAGGCATACTCATTACCGATCATAATGTACAGGAGACACTATCTATTGTAGATCGGGCATATCTCATGTTTGAAGGAAACATCTTGCGAGCCGGTACCGCCCAAGAGCTGGCAGAAGATGAAATCGTACGGAAGGTATACCTCGGTAAAAACTTTGAACTCCGCAAAAGAGTACCTCATGCATCAGAATAAAGCCTATTTACTGATCATCATGATGCTGCTGTGTATACAGGCCTGTACACCTAAAGTAGAGGAGCTTAAGCTCAATAAATCGCGTAGAATTCAAGTAGATTCGATCGTCAATGCTCAGAAAGACAGCCTCTATCTGAGTATGACGAAGCTATGTGATAGGCAATATGATTCGTTATATAACCATATTTCCGATTCACTACTGACTGCATATCAGGCAGAAATACAGAAACTCATCGAATGAGGTATCTGCTCTATATATCAGTCATTATCTTTTTGAGTAGTTGCACAAGAGAAGCTACCCCAGAAGAGATCGATCATTTTATACAATATCATGTAGATCAAAAACTGCACAAAATCAGAGTAGAAAAAGCTAAAGACTGCCGACGTAAAATACTAGAAGATGCGCAAGCACATATCGACTCTATCATCATCGAAGAGCTAGAGATCGACCTACTTGATAGTATTGTGGAGGTAGATAGGCCATTTAGAGCAGAGCGACCTGCATATATCCGTGATCGAGATACGAGTAAGGTGAAGCCTTTGTTTTAGTTTATCGATCTATAATACTCTTTGAGCTTTCGGTTGATTTCCTTTATATGGTAGTTATAATCTGGGGCAAGAGCATCATTTTTAAACATCGCCACAAAAAAGTTTTTAAACCTCGTACCAATAGTGAATAACCTATCCCTTTGAGGGAATGGTTTTAAAAGAGGTAAATTATCGTCATCGACAAAAATGATATTTTTTGCTTCGAATTCTCGATCTATCGTTAAAACTCCAAATGTTTCTCTATCCAATGAGAAGTGCTTATCTATTTCCCCTGCACCATCTAGGAAAACACCCTGCCGTTGACCATCCAAAAAATCTGAATATTTGTTATCTGGGATAATCTTCCATTTTGAAAAATCGTACCCCTCCATAGCTTCTGTGATAAGATCAAACCACTCTGTTCGTTCATCATACAGTTCCTCAAGCCTTTGCTTGGCCCTTGCCCGAGTCACAGCGTTTTTATTATCACTATTGATCAGTTTTTGGAGAGCAACTTCCTTATTTACCAATCTCGGTATTCTTACCAGCAAATATCCATCATGAATGCGTTGAATATACTCCTCAGCAGTTATCTTCCTATCTGATAATTCTAATCCTCGTGTCTCTTGGATTTTACACCCCATCATGGCTAGCATAATGAAGAGTAAAAATGAAATAATATTACCTCGGGTCACGTATACTTATTTTGATAAAGATGAATCTCAAAAAACAATAACTTTTAAGAAAATCTCAAAATACGATCCAACTCAACAAAAACGTTAGAAAATTATCATTTTTGTGCTTGAATTGTACATGAGTCAAAATACAGATACAATATGCAGACATCTATCGATATAGAAGCATTGAATCAGCAAATTTATGCCAATAGTGCCTTTGTTGACACTATCAAAGAATCTACATCACAAGTCATTGTAGGCCAAGAGTATATGATCGAACGATTATTGCTAGGCTTACTAGCTAAAGGACACGTATTGCTAGAAGGTCTTCCAGGATTAGCCAAAACCTTATCTATCAAGACTTTAGCCTCATCGGTCAATGCAAAATTTAGCAGAATACAATTTACTCCAGATCTATTACCTGCAGATATCGTAGGTACCATGATCTACAATCCGAGTAAGAATGAGTTTAGCATCAAAAAAGGACCCATATTCGCCAACTTCATCCTTGCGGATGAAATCAACCGTGCTCCGGCCAAGGTACAGAGTGCTTTGCTAGAGGCCATGCAAGAGCGTCAAGTAACGATCGGCAAAGAAAGTTTTAAACTAGAAGAGCCTTTTTTAGTATTAGCAACTCAAAATCCTATCGAGCAAGAAGGTACTTATCCGTTACCCGAGGCGCAGGTAGACCGTTTTATGCTTAAAGTAAAAATAGACTACCCTAATAAAGATGATGAGCGCCAAATCATAAGAAAGACTCTCCTGGGTGAGACTATGCAAAAAATAGATGCCGTGGTAGACCCTAAGACCATCATCAAAGCTAGAGAACTCGTACGTAGTATATACATGGATGAAAAGATAGAAAGCTACATTCTTGATATCGTATTCGCCACTCGTGACCCTAAAGGCAATGGATTATCGAGCCTAGCTCCATTGATCACCTATGGAGGAAGCCCAAGAGCTAGTATCAATCTTGCCTTGGCATCTAAGGCGTATGCATTCCTTAATAGACGTGGCTATGTCATACCAGAGGATGTACGAAGTGTATGTATGGATGTCATGAGGCATCGTATAGGTATCAGTTATGAAGCTGAAGCAGAAAATATTACTCAAGAAGATATCGTCACTCAAGTGCTCAATACGGTAGTAGTACCTTAGTCCTGAGTTTATATAACACCCAAAAAAACATCCCATGACTTCATATTTAAAATCACTCGCATTCTTATTGATGCTAACTACTATAGTAGCTGGCAGCCTAAATGCTCAGTACAGCGATATCAAAACTAGAGATATCACCATGCTTTTCAAAAACAACAAAGAGCTATGGGTCAAAAAATATATCGGTACACTAGACAAAACTCATCCTATATCCCTTGGAATGGCAACTAATGGAAAGGAATGGAGAGGCATACTGCGGTATGAACAAAGTGGTATACAATTTACAGTAGAAGGAAATAAAGAAAAAGACCTGATTTCTTTTTCTGAGCTTGATAGTGAAGGGCGAGCGTCT
>JAHDGW010000050.1 GCA_020631635.1 Saprospiraceae bacterium | reverse complement strand
CCATTTACAGATCTATGGTTCGTAATCAACTCATTTCCAACAATGGATAAGTCATTTGAATTCACTTGACAATTCATCAGGAAGGGCTTGTTGGCAATTGCAAGCAACATTCTTGTGGTTTGATCATCTGTGATTTCTTTTCTGCATTCTAAAGAAGAGTATGACATAAGGTTTCTGGTATCTGGCATATAAGGATCTCCATTAGAATCAGTACCATCACCTCCTAAAATAATCCCTGTCCAATTACATGCTTCATCAACCTGAGCTAAAATATTAGGATCTGAGGGAGTATCGCATATTTCATCTCCACATTCAAGACAATTTGATCCATCAACAAATTCTTCACAACCTCCTTCCTCAAACTGATGATGTGTATGCCATAGATTGAGCACGTGTCCCATTTCATGATTTAAAATAGGAATGAATACCCTTCCTCCTAATTCAAATTCTTCTTTGGGGTCAGCCAACACAAATAATTCAGAACTTATACCAACTCCATTAGCCCTACCATCATTTTCTCCAGATGAGGCATTTGGTGCAAAAAGATAAATATCTATTCCATCAGTATGGTTTTCAATCTCAAATATAGCTGGAGTGGCTTCGTAAGATTCAGTAATATAATTGATATGACAATCCCATATAAAGTCGATCCCTTTTGGACTAAACTTCTTATTTAATTCATTAAACCCTAGTTCTACATCTTTTGGATCATCCCAAGCGTTGTTGATAACATGAAAGTATAACTGTAGAGTATAATCATTTCCTGATGCTAAATTGGAAACATTAGTATTATCAGTTATGGCCGGCGTAGAACAATGTTGAGCATCAATGATATAACAACCAATGGTCATTTGAAAGAAGATATATATTACTAAGGTGAAAATATTATTTGTGATTGGTCTCATAATTACAACGATTTAGTTTTCAACAACAATTAGTTTAAATTAAAGGATTTTTAATGAAAATCAGTTAAAAACTAAGTATTATCAAAAATTATACAGCTCTTATGAGAAAAGTCGCTTTACCGAGTATTACTATCCTTGCTATATTTCTGATTATTTTTTCTTGTCAAAACGATCCTTCAACATCAACTAAAGATCGTCCACTCAGTCCGTGGGTATTCAGATCGGTATTAGACGGGAATCCAAGGATGATCACCCTTGCGCTCAATGATAAACTCTGGGCCAGCTACCATACGGTTACGGGTGCTATTTACAAAGCATGGAAAGGTGATGTTAACTTTAGTGGTGCTGTGTATGATATGTCTCATGGACCACAGCCAATCAGCCAAGGATCAGATTATTTCATCAGTGAAAATGCAACACCTTGGAAGCTTTTGGACAATGGATTTGATACTAAGTCAGAGGTTCAATTTAAAGGACATGCCATAGAAAACGGATCGGCAGTCTTGCTTTATGCTATAGATAATGTACAGATAAGAGAAACAGTAGAGGCTTCCGAAAATGAGCAAGGGCAACTTGTTTTTGAGCGTTCTTTTGATGTTTCTGGACTCAAAGATATTCAAGACTTAGTCCTATCAGGAACGGTTGGTCCTTTAGTATTAAGTACCAATATTAGCTCTAATAGCGATCTAAAAATTACCAAAGAAGAAAAAATAAAAAGTCAAAATGCTGAATTGATTAGTTTAGACTATGAGCTCAATATTGGTGACAATGGTGTAACTACATTGAATTCCATCCTAAGTCAAAATGGACTTACTGAAAATCCGAATAATATCAAGGAAGAGGGTGGCGCGATTACCTCAGGAGCAAAACTCATCGCTAAAAGTGATTGCAAGACTTGTCACAATAAAAAGGTAAAAACCATAGGTCCCGCTTACGTCTCAGTAGCAGCTAAATACAAAACCACAGCGGCTAATCGAGATTACCTCATCTCCAAAGTCAAAAACGGAGGATCAGGCGTATGGGGAAATCAAATCATGAATGCGCATCATGACCTTCCCAATGATGACATAGGAGCTATGGTAGACTATATCCTTGGATTAGACGCTGACGATGATCAAGGCATGGGAGATGGCAATGAGCAAGAATCTACGGAACTGAGTTACGTGAATTCGATTGGAGATCTCGGTGATACTCCAATTCTACCAGGAAGCGTAGTCAAGATTTTTAAAGTTTCTCCAAAAGATCAAGTCCTGCCTGATAATAGCAGCAAGAAACCAATCTATGCCGGCATTCTGGGCAACTTCGATAATATCACTGGAGATGACTGGAAAGAACTTACAGATTTCTTTGGACTAGAAGGGCGAGGATATTTGCATGTTCCTAAAAAAGGCGTCTATACATTCCGAGTGTGGAGTGACGATGGATCAAGAGTTACACTCAATAATGACGTGATCCTTGATAATGATGGTCTACACGGCAATGAATTTAAAGAAGTAATGCTAGCATTGGAAGAGGGTTATCATCCTTACCTCATAGAGTTCTTCCAAGGCGCAGGTGGAAAATATCTTTCATGGAACTGGAAAAAACCTGGTGATGTCAATTTTGAAGTGATTCCAACAGAAAACTTGTACTATAAGATTGAGGACCAAGATCAGGTAAAAGGCTATAAATTACCAATGGCAACTACGACTTCTGTACCAGGTGACGGATCTGCCTTACTAGAGACGCATCCTTCGTTTGATCTATTTCAAGCTAGACCTAGCACTTTTACTCCTAAAGTGGGTGGACTAGATTTTATGTCGGATGGACGTGTGGTTATTAGTACTTGGGATGCTACAGGTTCTGTCTACATCTTGGATAATGTAAAGGCTGAAAACCCAGACGATATTATTGTAAAGAAAGTTGCAGAAGGCCTAGCTGAACCATTGGGTCTTAAAGTCGTCGATGATGAAATCTACATCATGCAAAAGCAAGAAATGACTCATCTGGTGGATACTAACGGTGACGAAATTATTGATGAATATCGTACGCTATGCAATGCATGGGGAGTGACCAATAACTTTCATGAGTTTGGTTTTGGTCTCGCCTACAAAGATGGATACTTCTATGCCACTTTAGCAACAGGAATATTACCAGGTGGAGCAGGTATGCCAAATCAACACCCTGATAGAGGATCGGTGATTAAAGTTTCTAAAGATGATGGATCATTCGAAATCATGGCCAATGGTCTTCGTACTCCCAATGGAATAGGATTTGGTTACAATGATGAACTCTACGTTGCCGACAATCAGGGCGATTGGTTACCGTCCAGTAAAATCATACATATTACAGATGGTGATTGGTTTGGTAGTAGAGCAGTAGACTTTGAAGGTACAGCCGACTTTATCGAGAAAAAGCCTGTGGTCTGGTTACCCCAAGATGAGATCGGGAATTCTCCATCCACTCCTGCAGCAATCAACGTAGGACCTTACAAAGGGCAGATGATCCATGGTGAGGTTACCCATGGTGGAGTAAAGCGGGTATTTGTAGAAGAGGTAGATGGTGTTTATCAAGGAGCCTTATTCCGATTTATACAAGGACTAGAGGCTGGTGTCAATCGATTAGCATGGAGTCCAGATGGTGACTTATATGTCGGTGGAATTGGTAATAGCGGAAACTGGGCGCAGACGGGTAAACTTTGGTATGGTCTCCAACGGCTGTCCTACAATGACAATCCTACGTTTGAGATGTTGGCTATACGAGCCAAAAGCAATGGTATGGAAATAGAATTTACAGAACCACTAGCCATAGGCCAAGGTTGGAACCCAAAAGGCTTTGCCATACAACAATGGTACTACCAACCTACGGCAGAGTATGGTGGTCCTAAACTGGGCAAAGAAACGCTGAAGGTAACTTCTGCATCAGTTAGTGACGATCGTAAAAAAGTATTCATAGCCTTTGATGGTATGAAAGAGGATCACGTCGTTTATATCAAAATCGAAGATCAACTGATCTCTCAAGAAGGAAATGGATTGTGGTCTACAGAATCTTGGTATACCCTAAATAAAATCCCACAAAATAAACTCGGTCAGATAAAAGAAGCACCCTTCGAATTTAAAGATAATCATCTGACGCAGCTAGAAAAGGATGCAGGCTGGCAACTACTCTTTGACGGTGAATCTACTAATGGTTGGAGAAACTACCGTAAACAAACTATAGGATCAAGTTGGAAAGTAAAAGATGGAGCTTTATATCTAGATGCTACTAAAAAACCAGATGGCGGATGGCAAGCTGCCGATGGCGGTGATATTATCACTGATAAAAGCTATAAAAATTACGAGTTAAAATTGGACTGGAAAATATCAGCTTGTGGTAATAGTGGTATCATCTACAATGTAGTAGAAAATGATAAATACGACTACGTCTGGCAGACAGGTCCAGAGATGCAGATTCTAGATAATACCTGTCACCCAGATACTAAATATCCAACCCACCGAGCTGGTGATCTATACGATATGATCGAATGTAAATACAAAACAGTCAATCCAGCTGGCGATTGGAATAAAGTAAGGATCAAATCCATGGATGGACACATGCAATTTTATCTCAATGGTCATAAAGTGGTAGAGTTTACCATGCATACTCCCGAGTGGGATGAGTTGATCAAAAATAGTAAGTTCAATGGTTGGGATGGCTTCGGTGTTGCGAAAGAGGGACATATTGCCTTGCAAGATCATGGTGACCCCGTGTATTTTAAGAATATTATGATTCGAGAGCTCTGATCTTATGGAACCACGAAGAACACAGAGACCACTAAGAGTTTTATGAAGAAGCTTTCTCTTGATAGAGTTGATAAGAAAATAATTGATGGACTTTGCTATGAAATAATAGGAGCAGCCATTGAAGTTCATAAAGAGCTCGGTCCTGGTTTGCTTGAGTCTATCTATGAGTATGCAATGGTCGAAGAGCTTACGTTAAGAGGATTAAATTGTGATAGACAAAAATCATTACCTGTATTTTACAAAGGAAAAGAACTTACACCTAAATTTAAGTTGGACCTTATCATTGAAGACTTGATAATCGTCGAATTGAAAACAGTTTCCGAGGTTTTACCAATCCATGAAGCACAGCTATTGAGTTACTTAAAATTAATTGGAGCTCCCAAGGGATTAATCATTAATTTCAACGTGAAAAATGTTTCGAAACATGTAATATCAATCGTATCAGAGTATTTCAAGGAAATACCCGAACGCTTAGCCTAAAAAAACTTAGTGAACTTCGTGTTCTCCGTGGTTCAAAATAACCCAAAAAATAAAACATGAAAAACACAACTAAAATCCAACTATCCTTCATGATGTTCCTCGAATTCTTTATTTGGGGAGGATGGTTTGTCACGATGGGAACTTTCCTTGGGAGTAATCTAGGAGCTGATGGTGGTCAGATTGGTATGGCATACTCTACACAATCTTGGGGAGCGATCATAGCGCCCTTTATCATTGGGCTTATTGCGGATCGATATTTTAATGCCGAGCGAATACTAGGTGTATTGCACTTGGTTGGAGCGGCCCTAATGTATTTTATGTCTATATCTCAAGACTTTAGTACTTTCTATCCACATGTACTTGGATATATGATCATTTATATGCCGACACTAGCATTGGTCAATTCTGTATCATTCAATCAGATGACAGATCCTGCAAAAGAATTTTCACTCATCCGAGTATGGGGAACGGTAGGTTGGATTGCAGCAGGACTTGTGATCAGCTATGTGTTCAGTTGGGATAGCGAAGCTTCTATTGCGGAAGGAATGTTAAAAAATACATTTTTGATGGTTGCTATTGCTTCAGCAGTATTAGGATTATTTAGTTTTTTACTACCGAAAACTCCACCCCCTGCCAAAGGACAAAAGAATCCAAGCATCTCCGATTTACTAGGACTACAAGCAATAGGTTTATTGAAAGATCGAAACTTTTTGGTATTCTTTATTTCCAGTATTTTGATTTGTATTCCATTGGCATTTTACTATGCACAAGCCAATCCATTTTTGGTAGAACTAGGTATGGAAAACCCAACAGGTAAAATGACCATAGGTCAAGCTTCAGAAGTATTATTTATGTTGTTGCTACCTATTTTCTTTAAGCGATTTGGTATCAAATGGACACTAGTCGTAGGTATGCTAGCATGGGCAATACGATATGTACTCTTCGCCTACGGCGATGCGGGAGAGCTATCATTTATGCTCATATTGGGTATCGCTCTACATGGTATATGTTATGACTTTTTCTTTGTAAGTGGCCAAATATATACCGATAGTAAGGCTGGAGCCACGTATAAAAGCGCCGCTCAAGGCTTGATCACTTTAGCTACTTATGGTTTAGGTATGCTGATCGGTTTTTGGGTAGCTGGTAAAATAACAGATCAGAATTTGGTATCAGAAGGGGCGCATGATTGGACAGCAATATGGACATGGCCTGCGATCTTTGCGGTAGGTGTTTTAGTGCTCTTCTTTGTATTTTTTAAAAATGAAAAAATTGAGTACAAAGAATAAATCAGTCTTTCTAGAATCAGAAAGACTATATCTATCAAGAATAGAAGATACAGATCTAGCTATCATACATTTATTGGATACAGACCCTCAAGTCATCGAGTTTATAGCTCCTCCCAAAACCTTGGAGCAAAGCAAAGAACGCATCCAAAAAACTAAAGAACTATATGACCGTGGTCAAGGCTTGGGTCGCTGGTTGGCATATAGGAAAAAAGATCATCAGGCGATCGGTTGGTACGTATTATGCCCATTGGATGGCTCAGATCAAATAGAAATCGGATATAGACTATTACCTCAATATTGGGGACAAGGATATGCCAAGGAAATGAGTAAAATACTGCTCGATTATGCCTTACATACGCTTAAACTCCAAGAAGTGGTAGGCGTCACGAATCCCAGTAATGAGGGCTCTAAAAAGGTGTTGACCAAGATTGGACTCCATTATTTGGGTATTAGGCAATATTATAACCAGCCCGTTAGCTTCTTCTCGAATATTAAGAAATTGTAAAGCCAAGTACAAGTTCACTGTCTTAGTCGTTGTACTGAGAAAGCTGTCAAAATGATCATTCGAATACTACTATTCTTGGGTATACTCAGCTTATCAAGTTGTTTTGACCAACCCCCAATCGATGCAGAAGGAGATATTATAGGTCTAAGGCCTATATATTATCAAGGTAATGTAAAAGAAATAACAAGCAATCCTCCTTTACCATTTGACAACTTGGGTAAAATAGTGGTTCAAGGAAATTTTCTCTACATCAACGAGCAAAATGTAGGAATTCATATTATTGATAATACTGATCCGCTGACTCCTATTTCGCTCGCTTTTATTAGTATTCCTGGATGTATTGTTTACACCGTCAATGGAAATATTATTTATGCTAACAATGCTGAAGATTTAGTGGCTATTCAAGTGGATAATGATTTTATGATTGTAGAAATCGAAAGAACGGAAGACTTTTACAACGAGTTTGATTTTGCATCGCAACTATATCCTGAGAATTTCAATGGCGTTTTTGAATGCGTGGATCAGACTCAAGGTACAGTGATCGGCTGGGTAGAGACTATTCTTGATCAACCAAAATGCTGGAGATGAGAAATCTAAATACGTATTTGTGCCTTGTGCTTTCTATCATCATATTACTATTGTCCTGTAGTGAAGGTAGTGATGTATCTTTTGGTGATACAGTAGACGGCTCCTCGGCGCAGTCTGGTTCATATGCCAATATGATCACTGTTGGTGATCGTTTGTTCATTGTCAGTCGTACATCGCTCATCACCATGGATATTACTGCACCGCTACATCCTGTAGAGATCTACCGAGAGCAACTATCATTTGATTTAGAATCCCTTTTTATCAATGGAAATACGCTCTTTGTAGGGTCACAGACCAATCTATATATCTATAATATCAATGAAAATGGTATACCAGAAGAGGCATCCGTAACACCCTATTTTCAATTTGATAATATATGTCCTAGAGATCCTGTAGTGGCCAATGATAGTATCGCTTACGTGACCTTGAGTAGTGATGATTTTCAGGTGGTAGATAACTGTGGTAGAGCACAGATCATCAATGAATTACGATTGTATAACATTGTAGATATCGAAAATCCCGAGTTGATCAATACAGTAGAACTTGATACTCCAAAAGGTCTGGGTTTTGATCAAGAATTACTATTCATTTGCGAAAAAAACAAGGGTATAAAAGTTTTTAATATTGCTGACCCACTGGATGTGAAATTGATTGATGAGGATTTAGGATTTGCAGCTCAAGATGTAATTGTGCTTAGGTCTCAAAATCGACTTTTAGTGGTTGGGGGTTCTGCGGTGAGACAATACGATTACGATGAGGTAGGTAATCTTTCATTTATATCATTAATAGCCCTATAGCCATGTATCGATTGATGATAGTCGTATTTGGTATTTTGGTTTGTATGTCCACTATATCTGCCCAAGATACGCTCGCCCATCGTCGCGATTGGGGTATAACCTGGAGTTACTCTGCGTTACTCAATGAGTACCCAGGCTTACAATTTGGTATCGAAAAGAGATTAGGAAAGTATACGATGCTTCAATCTGATCTAGCGTATTTATACCAAATAGACACAGAGTTTTATCCTCACGACTTTCAGGGATTTAGAATCAAAAATGGGATAAAATATATGAATATGGAGCATCAGGGCTATCTTAATATTAGGTGGTACGTTGTAGCCAATCTTTTAATACGATATACATCAGAGAATAAAACAGAAGATTTGAGAAGGTTGGATGGAGCATTTTTTCAGCGACTCAGTTACACAAGATCTCGATTTTTGATTGGTCCTGCCATTGGGTTTGGTACAGAGCAATACTCCTTAGATAGATTTATTATTCAGACAGGCTTTTCATTTGGTTATGGGTATATGAAAGTGGTAGCTGACGGTCTGCCAGATGATGCCAATCCAGGGCGGACACGAGTATTTCAGGAACATGACCGCACGGGTAATCACCTCTATCCTATATTTTCACTTTCGACAAAAATCATTTTTGCGCTCTAATTAGTATCTATTAAGCAGTACATTATCGTATTTTCATTCTGTACAAAAAAGCTACGTTATGAGCAGAAAAATCAGAATGGGTATGATTGGTGGCGGTAGAGGTGCCTTCATAGGAGCGGTACATCGTATGGCAGCTGCACTAGACGGTCAGATTGAGCTCGTATGCGGTGCTTTTAGTAGTAATCCTGAAAAATCAAAGTTGTCTGGTCAGGATTTCTATCTAGACCCTAGTCGAGTGTATGGTACTTATGAGGAAATGATCTTAAAAGAAAAAGAACTGCCAGAAGATCAACGAATGGACTTTGTATCTATTGTTACACCTAATCATATGCATTATGCCCCGGCCAAAATGGCAATAGAGCATGGTTTTCATGTCGTATGTGACAAGCCTCTCTGCTATGATATGGAGCAGGCATATGATCTTCAAAAAGTAGTACAAAGCTCGGGATTGATTTTTGCTCTGACCCATAACTATACGGGCTATCCGATGGTCAAGGAAGCCAAGGCAATGATCTCGGACGGAAAATTAGGAAAAATCAGAAAGGTAGTTGTTGAATATCCGCAAGGTTGGTTGAGTACTTTTTTAGAGGGTTCCGACCAAAAGCAGGCAGCATGGCGAACCGACCCAAAGAGATCTGGTATCGCGGGCGCAATGGGAGATATAGGCACCCATGCTGAAAATCTAGCAGAATATATCACAGGACTCAAGATTACAGAGCTCTGTGCTGATATCAGCACTCTAGTAGAGGGTAGAGCGTTGGATGATGACGGCAATGTATTACTTCGTTTTGACAATGGAGCAAGAGGGATTTTGTATGCAAGTCAGATCAGCGCAGGAGAAGAAAATAATCTCAAAATCAGAGTATATGGAGAGCATGGAGGACTAGAGTGGCATCAGATGGAACCTAATACACTGATGGTCCGATGGGCAGATCAACCCGCACAGATGATGAGGGCAGGAGTAGGAGAGCAATCTCCAAGTACTCAGGCGCATATGCGTATACCTGCGGGTCACCCAGAGGGCTATCTCGAAGCGTTTGCCAATATCTATCGTAATGTAGTCAAATGTATCCAAGCAAGAATTGATGGTGTAGCGGTAGATTCCATCTATACGGATTTTCCAAAGGTTGAAGATGGTGTCCGAGGAATGAACTTCATTTACAAGGTCATTGAGAGTGGAAAAAGTGAGCAGAAATGGATAACTTTATAGATATGGCTTTTAATGTAAATATCAAAAACCGGAAACTGATTTTAGATCAGATAAAAAGTAGGATTAAAAAAATTGATAATACTGCGGAAGTTATTTTATTTGGATCTCAGGCTCGTAATGATGTTAATTCTAATTCTGATTGGGACATACTGATACTTTCTGATCAAAATATAAGTTTAGGTCAAGAACGAAAATTTCGACATCAACTTTTTTATGTTGAATTAGAGTTTGATATATCTATTACCACGATTTTAAAACGAAAAAGGGATTGGAAAAATAAAGCTAAGTGGAGTCCTCTTGCTGAGAATATATATCTTGACGGGCAGGTTGTATGAATCTAAGTTCAAGAAAAGAATACGTTAAATACCGCTTAGAACAAGCTTTTGAGTCTTTTGATTCAGCTGTTATATTAGCGGAAAGTGCCAAGTGGAATTCATCTATTAACCGAATGTATTACTCTGCATATTATGCTGTAAGTGCCCTACTAGTGGCAACGCATAGAATTACAAAAACTTATACAGGAGCTAAAACCCAGTTTTTCAAATACTTCCTTAAAAACAGAAATTATTGATTTAGAATTTGGGAAATTATACTCAGATTTATTTGATTGGCGGCAGAAAGCAGATTATGGAGACTTTTATGATTTTAAAGCTGAAGATGTTACACCACTTTTCGATAAACTGAAGCAGTTTGTTGAATCCATTGATAAGCAGATAAATATTACTCTAAACGAATAAATATTTCATATGAAAACAATCAAAGGACCTGCTATATTCCTCGCCCAATTTATGGGAGACCAAGCACCATTCAATTCACTCGACGGTATTTGTGATTGGTTAGCTAACTTAGGATATAAAGGTATTCAGATTCCTACATGGGAATCAAGGTTAATTGATTTGGAAAAAGCTGCGACGAGCAAGATTTATTGTGATGAACTCAAAGCGAAGGTAGCTTCGCATGGATTAGAAATTACAGAACTCTCTACTCACCTGCAGGGTCAATTGGTTGCTGTGAATCCTGCCTATGATTTAATGTTTGATGGATTTGCTCCAGATGAGGTAAAAGGCAATCCGAAGGCCCGTACAGAATGGGCGGTGCAACAAGTAAAATGGGCAGCTTCTGCTTCACAAAACCTAGGAATAGATGTGCATGCTACCTTTTCTGGAGCACTGATGTGGCATACCATGTATCCTTGGCCGCAACGACCTAATGGACTAGTAGATGCTGGATTCAAAGAGCTGGCGAATCGATGGTTGCCGATACTCAATCATTTTGATGATTGTGGTGTAGATGCTTGTTATGAAATTCACCCAGGTGAAGATATTCATGATGGTATCACATATGAGCGATTTTTAGAGGCTACAGGCAATCATACTCGAGCTAAAATTCTATATGATCCGAGTCACTACGTATTGCAATGTTTAGATTATTTACAGTTCATTGATTTCTATCATGATAAGATCAAGATGTTTCACGTCAAAGATGCGGAGTTTAATCCCAGTGGTAAATCAGGTGTATATGGAGGATATCAAGATTGGAAAGAACGACCAGGTCGGTTTCGTTCATTAGGAGATGGCGAGATAGATTTTGCATCGATATTTTCAAAACTAAGTCAATACGGCTACGATGGCTGGGCTGTCTTGGAGTGGGAATGTTGTATAAAATCACCTGAGCAAGGTGCTCGTGAGGGTGCTCCATTCATCCAAAATCATATTATAGAAGTTACTGAAAAGGCATTTGATGATTTTGCAGGAAGTGATGTAGATCAAGAAATGATTAATGAGGTATTAGGTATATAGCATGCAGAATGATTTTGACAAAGCTTGCTATATCGTCATGGGAGTATCTGGCAGTGGTAAATCAACTGTGGCAAGACGATTAGCATCAGCCTTAGAAATTCCCTTTTATGACGCCGATGATTTTCATCCGAAAGCCAATATTGAAAAAATGAATCATGGCATTCCTTTAGATGACCACGATCGCTATCCGTGGTTAGAAACCCTCGCTGAGCAATCATTACGATGGAAGGATGAAGGATTTGTGCTAGCATGTTCGGCATTGAAGAGATCTTATCGAGAGATCTTATCTAGATCATTGAAAGATGCTATCCAATGGGTGTATCTGAAAGGAGACCTTACACTCATCCGCCAAAGAATAGAGCAACGCAGAGGTCACTTTTTTGACCCTGTTTTGCTGCAGTCCCAATTCGATACCCTAGAAGAACCAGAAACCGCAATATTTTGCGACATTAGTAAGACGGTGGATCAGATTATCTACGATATTATAAATCACTAAAAGATCATGAGGCAATCACAATTTGGAGTTATAGGCTTAGGAGTCATGGGACGCAATATCGCCTTAAATATAGCAGATCAAGGAATTTCATTATCTACATACAACCGAGCAATTGGTGCAGAAAAAGAACTCCTCAGGCAATTTGAAAATCTTGTGGAAGAAAACCATGATATCTCTATTTATGATGATCTCCCCCAGTTTATCGCATCCTTAGAGCGACCTCGCAAGACGCTCATCATGATCAAAGCGGGTAGCGTGGTAGATGATGTACTACATACACTTATTCCTCTTTTGGATCAAGGAGATATTGTCATCGACGGTGGTAACTCCCACTACAAAGATACCTTGAGGAGACAAGAGCAATTGAAGGCACAGGAGCTTCATTTCATAGGGTCGGGGATCTCTGGTGGAGAACTGGGAGCCCGACGGGGACCATCTATCATGCCCAGCGGTCATCTTGAAGCATACCAAGAGGTTTCTGCCGTTTTAGAAAGTATTGCAGCCAAAGATGCACAAGGCCAAGCATGTTGTACCTATATCGGTAAAGGTGGTTCTGGTCATTTTGTAAAAATGATACATAATGGTATCGAATATGCAGAAATGCAACTCTTGGCAGAAGTATACGATTTACTCAAGCCTAGGCTTGAGCATGAGGCTATTATTGATTTTCTAAAGACATGTAGAGATAGTCAACAGGGAAGCTACCTACTTGATATAACCATTGATATTTTGGCAAAAAAAGAAGATGATGGATATCTACTAGATAAAATATTGGATCGTGCAGGTAACAAAGGAACCGGCTCTTGGGGAAGTAAAGCTGCCTTCGACTACGGCACAGCCAATACTATGATGGCTAGTGCGGTATTTTGTAGATATATGTCATCGTATAAAGATCAGAGAGTACAACTTTCTCGATATCGAGAAGAGAGTAACTATACTATTGACATTGATCTCAAATCACTACAAGAGGCCTATGCTTTTGCTAGATTAATTAACCATCACCAAGGGTTTGATCTTATACAGACTGCTTCTGAGCATTACGGTTGGGATATTAATTTATCTGAAGTTTCAAGAATATGGACAAATGGATGTATTATCCGATCAGAACTCATGACCACCTGTATTGAGTTGTTCAAAACACAAAATACGATGCTCGATAATGGTCAGATCATCCAACAATTGAAACAAAACTTATCATCGGTAAAGCGTATTTTGAAGCATGTTATTGATCTTGGAATTAGTGCCCCGTGCTTTCAAACGGCCTATGAATACTGGGTAAGTATGACTAGGGCAAACTTACCTGCCAATATGATCCAAGCGCAGCGAGATTATTTTGGTGCCCATACCTATGAACGTACCGACCAAGCAAGGGGTACCTTTTTTCATACAGCATGGTAAGCCTTATGGATTTTCAATTGCTCTATGCAGTACTTTTTGGGATCGCCGTATTACTTACCTTAATTTTGAGATTTAAGTTTTCTGCGTTCATCTCTCTACTGATATCTGCCATAAGTATAGGTGTAGCGAGTGGTATGCCACTACCAGAAGTTATTGATACGATTCAGAGGGGGATGGGAGGTACTTTGGGTTTTGTAGCTGTAGTAGTAGGGTTGGGAGCTATCTTTGGAGCTATTCTGGAACACTCGGGAGGTGCCCAAGCATTGGCTAATTATTTTTTGTCAAAGTTTGGGTTACCTAATGCGCCATGGGCGGTTATGATTGCCGGTTTTTTCATTGCGATTCCTGTGTTTTTTGATGTAGCTTTTATCATTTTGGTGCCGATCATTTATGCAATTCAGCGTAAGTCGGGGAAGTCACTTTTAATATACGCTATACCTCTATTGGCGGGTCTTGCCATTACGCATTCGTTTATACCACCAACTCCCGGACCCGTTGCGGTCGCAGATATTTTGGGTGCTCAGCTCGGCTGGGTTATCCTTTTTGGATTTATAGTCGGTATCCCAACAGCCATAGTATGTGGACCTATATTTGGAAAATATATCGCCAATAAGATTATGGTGCAGGCACCGAGCCTGACAGAAGACTTATCTAGCAAAGATCAAGTATTACCACCTGTAGGGCTAATTATGCTAAGCATCCTTATCCCCATATTCTTGATCTTGATCAACACAATACTGAATAGCCCTCTTATTGGAGAGGCCGTATTATCCGATCAAATACTTTCTATTTCTGCTTTTTTAGGTCATCCATTTGTAGCCTTGATTATTGCCAATTTGATAGTCTGGTATGCCTTGGGTATACGACGTGGTTATACCAAGGATCAACTCATGGATATAAGTACGTCTTCGTTAAAGCCAGCAGGAATCATTATACTATTGACAGGAGCAGGAGGAGTTTTGAAGCAGATGCTTGTTGATACTGGTAGTGGAGAAATGTTAGCAAATCTACTTACAGAAGCTGGTATACCGTTATTAGTATTTGCATTTTTGGCAGCTGCGGTAATCAGAATTTTACAGGGTTCCGCTACGGTGGCTATGATCACTGCAGCAGGTTTGGTAGTACCTTTGTTGAACGCTGAGGTTTCTGATATTTCAAAAGCTATATTGGTAATTGCAGTTGCTTCTGGAGCCTCAATTTTCTCTCATGTTAATGACTCTGGTTTTTGGCTTGTAGGTAAGTACTTGGGTATATCAGAGAAAGACACGTTTCGGTCTTGGTCGGTGATGACTACTATTTTAGCATTGATGGGCTTTACGATGTGTCTGCTTCTGGAGGCTATTGTGTAGACTTATACCATTTATAATGTAAAATGGCGGATAAGATGATTTATGAAATATATTC
>JAHDGW010000417.1 GCA_020631635.1 Saprospiraceae bacterium | reverse complement strand
AGCAACAGCTGAAGTAAATAAATATATTTCGTGGGGTGCAGGCCCAAGAGCATCGCAATATCTCGTGTTGGGTGCAAAGTGCCATGCTGCTATCAAAGGAAAATACTCTCCAGATATCGAAGATGTACAAGCGATTGCCAAATACGTACTGCGTCACCGAATTGTAAGAAACTATAAGGCTGAGGCCGAGGGTATTACTGAGGAAAATATCATAGAGGGGTTATTGTAAAAAATACTATCTCTAGTCATACACCAGTAATTTCAGTAATTTCATCTTAACAAGTAGTTCTTCTATGTAGAACTCTATCTTTCACTAACGTACACATGTATGATGAAAAGTCTCTTATCTCAGATAATTTTTATTCTTTCTGTAGTTTCTATTTTATCAAGCTGCTCTGATGAAGTATCCCCATCTATGCAGGCTATGCCTACGGCGCTCGGTAAGATGAATGAAATCGTCGTGATCGCCGATCAGGAGTTATGGGATGGCCCAATAGGAGATACTATACAGTACTATTTTGCATCTTCCTACCCTATCATGCCCTCTCCAGAGCCCTTTTTTGATTTACGTCACTTCACCCCTGAGGAAATTAAAAATCAAAAACTAAAACGTGAGCTACGTACGTATATGATCGTCGGTAATATTGCGGATGAAAGTGCAAGCTCTACAGCAATGATCCGCCAAGATATCGGAGAATCAAAATATCTAGAAGCGCTAGAGGGTAATGGAAATAATAATTCTGTAGGCAATAACAGGTGGGCACGTAATCAACTTGTAGTCTATCTATATGCCAATAGTGAAGATGCGCTCGCAGAAACCATAAGAAAAAGCTTTTCGGCAATTGCCAAAAGAGTGAATGTACATGACCTAAAACAACTCAGCCAACGGGTATACGCCAGACCTGAAAACTTGGGTCTAACAAGAAAGCTTAAAGAAGAATACGGACTCGATCTAAGAGTACCAGGAGATTATAGTCTTGCTTTAGAAAAAGTCGAAGAAAACTTAATATGGCTTAGAAAAGATGATCCAGAAGCAACGCTCAACTTTGTGCTACAAAAAATACCATATACCGATAAAAACCAGATATCAAAGGCGGAGATCAAACGCCTTAGAGATAAATTTGGTAAAGCATATGTATCTACTGACGTAGAAGGTAGTTATATGAGAACCAACGATGTAGATCTGCCCATGTATGAGTATACGATCGATATCAATGGTATGTATGCTCTCGAGGCTCGTGGTATATGGGAAATCAATAATGACTTCATGGGTGGACCATTCATCAGTTATATGATCTTATCTCCCGACCAAAAGCAACTATACTTTATTGATGCATTTGTATTTGCACCAGGCAAAGCAAAAAGAGATCTCATACAACAGCTAGAGCACTTAGCCAAGGGAATTAGTATAGACCAGTAGGAATTTTAATTACCTTCCGCTCAATATGCTTTGGTACCTTGCCTGATCTTGTATGACCGCTATCGCTTCTTGCACCTCACTGTCATCAGATAGATTCTGATGCACCTTACCTCCTTGGAAGTAATAACGTGAGATAATTTCCTCTTCTATTAGGTCACTTATGAGGGCTTCGTTATCCTTCAGTGCTGTGCTTTTATCTTGTGCAATAGATGATTTTATTTGATCTAGTTGGTTCTTTACCTTTTGATCGATGCGTTCGTTTTCTGCAGTATTTATGAAGTCTTCTAAGCTTTCTTCGCTCTTAGTTTTATACTGAAAATCTTGTTTGGCTACATAGGTATAAAATTGAGATACATCATC
>JAHDGW010000416.1 GCA_020631635.1 Saprospiraceae bacterium | reverse complement strand
AATATTAAAAAGGTACTGAATACCGTATTTATGATTTTCATAATTGTAGTTTCTTAGTTGTTACCTGGGAAAAATGACATCGTATAAGAAGAGTAATGACCATTAGATAACTCGTATCTAAACGTAACATTATAGTCACTCTGTGTTAATGGTTCATCAAAAATCTCTCCTACACGTTCGAATATAAACATAGGTTCTAAAAAGTAATCATACATAATCTCATAAGACTCATGTACGGTGATACCACTATCGTATTGATATGTTAGATTATACTGATTGATAGAAGCGCCATGTTTACAATTATACAAGTATGGTCTGAATTTATTCCACTCTCTACCGACTACAGCAGCCCCATTCCAAGTTATGATCTGTGAGTTGATACCAGAAGATGCAGAGTTACTTTCAAAAGCACTTAAATCATATGCTGGTGTAATATCTCCTGATATTTCTAAGGTACGAGACTTTAATACATCTAAATAATCGGATTCTACACCCAGTGGAAGATAATTATCCATCGTTACACATGCATATACATCTTCTCGTCTGCCCACTTGAGAAGCCGGGATACTATTTACTTCATTAGGTACTCCATTATTGGACAATGGATAGAACTTTAACAATTTTTCATAATACTCTAGTCCGTAGTTACCTAATCCATTGCTAGAGATCAAAGGCTCATTAAACTGATCACCATACATCTCTACATTGTCAAAGCCCACTGTTGAATTTCTATATGGTTTTGGCACCTCGAATTCTGGGTATAACTCAAAGTAATCCCAGCCTCCATAGTTACCGACTTGAGGGTTGAATGAAAGCAAACCAGGCTCTGAGGTAGATTGTGCTTCTATTGCACTCATCTTATCCACAAAGCGGTCATACTGAGAAACTCGGAAATATATGGTTTCTGTTAAAGTTCTTTTATCTGGTCTGCTATCAGCCTCAGCACTTCCTATCGTTTGTAATCCACCATTAGAACTCCTTGCCGCATATGGTTGTCCTACTTGAGAATAAGATGCCCATGATCCATCTTTTAGCCATGCAATCTCTAGACTGTATCCTTCTTGAGAAATAAGATGCTCTGTATTCAACTTATAATAAATCTTCTTATCTATAGCTGAATAGTCAGCTGGATATACACGTTGCTCACCAGAAGAACTAGTCAAAATAGCTCTCATCGTATAATCTTTAGGTGTATTCAATAAAAGATCAGATTGACCTTGTATCAATTCTACATAAGCAGGTATAAAAGTACTACCATCCTGACCGTCAAATACATTGGAGAGGCTATTACCATTTATATTGGTATACTCCAACGGATAAAGGTTTTGCATACCATTAATTGGATATGAGCTAGCAATATTGCTTGCAGGGATATCTCCATATCCGAAATCCGTTCTAAACCATGATTCTTTTGATTGACTCTCAGTTGTATTACCACAAGTAGGAGAATTAGTCATTTCAATATCTAAATTCACTTTCACATGTATCGAATCATATTTTGGTAATAATCCAAAAGGAATTATCCGAGCTACCGTTCTTTCTTCGTTAAACTCAACACTACTTTGAATCACTCCATTTCTACCAGAAAGTTCAATATTTAAATTTTTGAGCAGATAACTAACATCACCAGCCTCTTGCAATTCGTTTACAGGCAGAGCAAAAGTAACTTCAGGAATAAAATCAGTTCCCATATTTTCCATTCCTTCAAATGGATTAATATTAGCAATAAAATCCATACATACACAGGCGTTCGGGTCTCTAGATTGCAATTGGCATTGATCTCCTAATGTTATTTTCATTATTT
>JAHDGW010000415.1 GCA_020631635.1 Saprospiraceae bacterium | reverse complement strand
ATGATTAGAACCATAGCACTTATATCGATGATTATATTGTTGGGCTCATGTCGGCAGAATAATCAAGAGGGGAATGTAGAACAAAAGAAAAATGAAGCTCCCGCTTATGCGATGGTCATTCACGGTGGAGCAGGTACTATTTTGAAAAAGAATATGACCGATGAAAAGGAAAAATCTTATCAAAATGCCTTAGATCAAGCCTTGCTTATTGGCGAAGCAATTTTAAAAAATGGTGGTACAAGTGCAGATGCAGTAGAGAAAACGATAAATTTTCTAGAGGATTCGCCATTATTTAATGCTGGTAAGGGTGCAGTATTTACACATGCGGAGACCAATGAACTAGATGCCTCCATCATGTTTGGTGAAGATCTCAGTGCTGGCGCTGTAGGTGGTGTAAGTACCATAAAAAATCCGATCACTGCCGCCCGAGCAGTTTTAGAAAAGTCGGAGCATGTATTTATGGTAGGAGATGGTGCAGAGGAATTTGCTACCCTCCACAATATAGAGATCGTAGATCCGTCATATTTTTATACCGAAAGAAGATTTCAATCCTTAAAAAGGATCAAGGATCAGGAGATCACAGAATTATCAGAAAGTGATGATGTAGATAAAAAGCACGGTACAGTAGGTGCCGTAGCATTAGATATACATGGTAATATAGTCGCTGGTACCTCTACAGGAGGCATGACCAATAAAAAATATAATAGAATTGGAGATAGTCCAGTCATAGGAGCAGGTACCTATGCCAATAACAAAACCTGCGGGGTATCCTGTACTGGACACGGAGAGTTTTTTATCAGATATGCAGTCGCCCATGCTATTTCTAGTGCAATGGAATTTGGTAATATGTCAGTACTTGAAGCAGGTGATCTTGTCATCAATAAGCAACTTGTAGAAGCCGGCGGGACTGGTGGAGCTATCATATTAGATCAAAATGGTAATATTGCGATGCCTTTCAATACAGAAGGTATGTATCGAGGGTATATCACTCCTGACGATAAAGTGATTAAAATTTACAAAGACTAAACCAAGCGATGAAAATTATACAAAAACTTTGGAAGCATGTACTAGCGGTTGTTCTATTTGTGCTTGTATCAGTGCTATATTTTTTGCCACAGTTTCAAGGGAAGGTTATACAGTCTTCAGATACTATAGTGTATGAAGGCATGTCAAAAGAAATCAAAGACTACAACGAGACTCATGACGATGTAGCACTATGGACTAACTCCATGTTCGGTGGTATGCCAGCATATCAGATACATGTTCGATCTGTTAATAATATTTTAGTACCCATTGTCAGGGCATTACGATTTTTCATGGGTCGACCAGCAGGCTTATTCATATCTGGGATGATCTGTTTTTATATTTTACTCGTGACTTTGAAAATTGATCCGTGGATAGCCATCGTAGCTAGTTTAGCATTTGGTCTTACGACCAATAGTTTGGTCTTATTTCAAGCTGGACATATGACCAAGATTGCGACTATCATGGTCAGCCCCTTAGTCATAAGTGGTGTATTGTTGGCTTATCGATCAGAATACCTAAAGGGAGGTATCATATTCGCCATAGGCATGGGACTCAATCTGATGTCAAATCATCCTCAGATGACTTACTACCTAGGGTTGTTTTTAGGCGTTTATGTACTGATTAAGCTAGTCAAATTTATCAAGGAGGATCAAATAAAAATTTTCGCAAAGGCAAGCGGAGTATTGGTCTTGGGACTCATCTTGGCCTTTATGTGTAATGCTCCAAAACTATGGAAAACCTACGAGTACTGTACGGATACGATGTGGGGAGCTCCGATCTT
>JAHDGW010000414.1 GCA_020631635.1 Saprospiraceae bacterium | reverse complement strand
GAGTTAAATGATAATCTTTTTCAACTTTTATTGTATACAAATGATAAATATGATATAGCAGATGCTCTCTTTGGTACCATCGAGTCATCAACCGCCCTTAAGGGGCGTATCCTATGCAGACACGCTTTTGCTAGCTCTGAGCCAACTGTCCTGGAGGAAAAGAAATACATACTAACCAATCCCAAGGCATCCTTCTATCCCTTCTATCTTAAGAGCGACGATGGTAAAGTCGTAGATTATAATAACGATTCTGCTCAGCTAGCAGGCTACAAACGATACCCAGTACGAAATGAGCTACACGAACCCAGATATGATGAAAAGCAGCAAAAGAATGAAAAGATCTTTACGACATTCAAGCCGCTCGGTTCGGGGGCCACGTTTAATTGCCAGATAGGATTTCACAATCTACGGCCGTGGGAGCTAGGTGCCCTGTGCAGCGCCATTACATTTCATGGAATGCAGGAAGAGCGCTACCATAGACTAGGTATGGGTAAGCCGCTTGGTTTTGGAAAGATGAGAATATCGGATGTAAAGCTCTCAGAAGGCCTTGAGAAACCACAATACTATATGGGTCATTTTGAAGTATACATGAGGAGTAAAGGAGTGAACATAGCAAAGAGTCTTGAGATGAGGGAGCTTCATGCTGTCAGCACTCCGCTAAAAGATGACGTATTAATCGAATATCACTCACATGATCCTAAGGTGTTTCAAGGTCTGAAAAAGCGCGAGCAGTTACCACTTAGAAAGCACTCAGTGCACCATGAGGATCTACCTGTAACAGAGTTCGGGGCCAAAATGATTGAGGAGACAAGGCAAAAGAAGCGAAAGGAGGAAGAACTTGAGAATCAACGTCAAGCAGAGATAGAAGAGAGGAGAAGGCTGGAAGAAGAAAGAGAACGTAAAGAGAAAATTGCTAGTGTTAATCAGAATATACAACGGCAAAGAGAATATGAGGCTGAGAGTAAAGGTTTATCAGATTATATTGGTGATAAAAAGGTGAAATTTCAAGACTTTAAGAATGCAGTAGAAACATATGCTCAGCACAAGTATGGCTTTAATCGAAATAAACCTGAAGATCCTAGTCAAGAGGGCTTTTTAGTAGATAAGCAAGATCGATTGTATGTCGAGCAGTGGCTTCGAGATCACTACGCCAATGGATCGAAAAAGGTCAAAAAAGAGTTGGTAAAAAATTCCGATCACAATCTTTACATAAAGAGGATGAGATATTGGCTTGGGCAGGAAAATGCTGAGAGTGTCATAGCAGAAATACTAGAGTCATGAGCAAGGTCATCTTGGTATCTCTGATAAGCGACCAGACAATACCAAATATCGAGTTCATAAAAGAGATGGCTCACCGAGCGACCCACTACCTCTTCATAAGCACCAAGCATATGGAGAGTAAAGGGACTCTATCGCATCTGCTGCAAGCTAATCCTCATATTAAAGAGAAGATTTCAAAGAAAGAAATAGTAGATGCCTTCTCCTTTGAAGATATCAGTAAAAGGCTCAATCAATGCGTCAATGATGAGCACCACTATCTCGTCAATCTAACTGGCGGAACTAAAATAATGACCTTGGCGGTGTACGAGTTTTTTAAGGATCTCTCGTGTGAGATGTATTATCTCACAGGTAAAGGAGAATATATCAAGGTGCATCCAGGTAGAAATAAGAAGGCCTATAAACTCAATTCACAGGTCTCTCTCGATGAGTACATGACAGCGTATGGTGTAGAGATAAAAAAAAAGTCTACACCACTACATGATTTTGAATTGTCAAAGGGTATGCTAGAATATTATCTACATTCATTTG
>JAHDGW010000049.1 GCA_020631635.1 Saprospiraceae bacterium | reverse complement strand
AGCATTGGTTGGGCACTGATCAGTTAGGTAGAGACGTATTATCGTCTATGATATTTGGGGCCAGTACAGCATTGAAAGTCGGATTGTTGGCGGCTTTTTTAGCCTTATTGATTGCAATAATATTAGGTGCTGCTGCTGGTTATTATGGTGATCACGGTCTCAAAATTTCTAGAATTGAGCTATTGCTTTTAATTATATTCACCTTCATATGGGGGTATAACCTATGCTTTCTTGTAGTATCCAATCTAGTTTTATGGTGTATTTTTATAGCCTTATGGCTAGTGATTAGATATATTGCTAAGGGTAACCGAAATATAAAAGTACCTGTAGATAGCTTAGTCATGCGTATGATAGAAGTAATGAATGTACTACCGGGTCTACTAGTGATTTTGGTGCTATTAAGTATATTTCAGATGGAGGGAGTTATGAGCCTAAGTTTTGCTATAGCATTATTGATGTGGCCTAAACTTACTCAATTCATGAGAGCAGAAATGCTAGATACGAAAACGAAAACCTATATTTCTGCAGCAAAGGCTAGCGGTACAAAAGATATGGTCGTGATCTGGCGACATGCGCTACCAAATGCGTTACCGCCCGTATTGATAGCTGCCGCATTTAGTATCTCTTCGTCTATTTTATTAGAATCAACCATTTCGTTTTTGGGTCTTGGCTTTAATGGCTCAGCACAAACTTGGGGCTCTTTACTGGCTGAGGCTAGATCTAATTTTTCGGCATGGTGGTTAGTTGTATTCCCAGGGCTTGCTATTTTTTTAGTGGTTATGGCGTTTAATATTTTAGCTGAGAGACTAAGTGATTACTGGAGAAAAACTTAAGAGCTTAAGGAATTATAGTATAGTTAGTTATCCCTGCGTAGAAAAAAGAAAATAACTAGTTGTATAATTCAGCAACTTTTTCTAAATTGAACCGGTTAAGAGTATTCTATGCCTTGTATCAAAATTATTGATGGTATTAAAATTTATGTTTATGCTAGAGATCATAACCCACCGCATTTTCATGCTATAGTAGCTGAGTTTGAAGAGCTTATTATTATAGAATCTCTTGAAACATATTCGGGGAAAATACCCGCAACGCATAAGAAGAAAGTAACCCAATGGGCTGAGAATAATAAACCATATATTAAAAAACAGTGGAATAAATTGAACTAAGATGAGAACCGTAAAAAGAATCATTAAAATTCATAAGATTAAGAACTATCAAATCTATTGTCTCTTCAACAATGGAGAATCTCGCATTATAGATTTTAATGAGCTATTCAAAACTTGGAAAGTCAAAAAAGGTGATATCGAATATCCACTTAAAAAATCGTTGTCCGAATTTAAAAAAGTTAGCCTGCAGGACGGAACTCTATCTTGGAACAACATAAAAATAGCAAGTGAAGATGAAAAGGGTAATAAACTAGAACTACCATTTGACCTTGATCCTATTGTTTTATATGAACATAGTGTTCTAGACGAATCAAGACAACTTGAAATTGGATTGCTCATCAAAAAATCTAGAAGTGAACTTGGATTAACACAAGAACAACTTGCAAAGAAGAGCGGAACAACCAAACACTATATCTCAAGAGTAGAAAATAATAAGACTGGTTTAGAGATCTCAACCTTAAAAAGAATCATCGAAGGTGGTTTAGGTAAGAGAATGAAAATAAGTATACAATAGAATGAATACCTAGGAACAACAAGTGATGACGTCAGATTAGCTACCGCCAAATACGCCACCCATCACAGATTCGTTTTTAGTCAAGCTGTATTATGCTTTAGAATTTCATGAGGCGAACTTAAATCATTTTATATTATAAATGGTATAATCCACCTTAGTGGTGAGTTAGGGAGGCTTCTATACTTATAGGCGGGTTAAAATGATTTTGTATGTTCTTGAGGGGGCAAAAGAAAAAGACCATATCCTAATACAGGATATGGTCTTTCATTTCATTAGATCCAACCTTTATTTAAGGAGAGCATCTACTTTTTTACGATACTGGTTTCAATTATATCTGAAACTCCGTCCAAGATGATATTTACTTTATAGTCACCCTTTATCAACTCTTCTACCGATAAATGCATAATGTCACCTGCAACAGGTAAAAACATCACTACTTCATCGTTGACATCAATAACCTTGACCATATTAATAGTAGCTTTTGACATAAAGCTAATTTTTTCACTCAATTCATTGTACTCTATACTGTCAAAGTAATTACTATCATGATCGCTTACAGTAAGGGTAAATGAAGATTTATCAATGGAAAAAACACCTGTGATTGGGTTAGTATTTCCGAAGGCGGCTACTGATAATATCATGAATAAACCGCATACCAATGTGTTAATTGTATTTCTCATAAACATCCTATTTTAAAAAATTATCGTCAAGAACTTAATACTCTTAGTTGATGATGTAAATGTAAAGCACTCTTAGCTATGATTCTGATAGGTATACAAGCAATTGTGCAAGCTACTTTACAGTTAGAGTACAAAATCAGCAAAATCGAACCGAAAAACGTAATTATAAAATAAAAAGTGTGGTTGTGGTTTTTATGGTGAATACATGTATTAATAAGTGATATAGGTTAATAAAGCCAAATAAAAGATGGCTTTATGTGGTGTAGGTGAATTAAAATATTGAAAATGTAATTTATTTGCTTGCGAATAAATATATTTTGACCAAAAAACTTAGCCTAATGATGCTTATTAAGGTGTTTTGATAGATACAAGATATAATTCATCATTGCACGATGAGTAGGTCATATTGATTTGAACCACCTCTTATCTAACAAATCATATTTTAGGTGGTATGAGTTGGTATAGAGTTCAATAAGTAACCTAACATGCGTCATTCATATTAGCCTGTGCTCTTATTGGACACTTATGAATTTGATTTCCAAAAATAGGAGATAGACAATCCCAACAAAACTGAGACGCTTAATAATATCATAGCCATTAAGTGATTGGCGTATAACACATATCCAAAGCCGAAGAGGATAGCGTACACCATAAACACGGATAAGATCATCATGGCTATTTCTTTACCTAAGGTATTATGATTAGTTTTATTTACGATATTCAACTCTTGAGTGATAGGTTTCCATCCTATAGCATGAGGTCTTATTTTTGTAAAGAAGGATTTAAGTATTTCTTTGTCAGTAGGTCGAGTTAGGTATGTTACGACTATCCAAGATATCGTAGTGATGATTACTCCGATGACCAGTTTCTCATGATCAGCAAGTCCTATTTCATTTTCTTCAAGTCCAGCGTTGTATACAAATTTGAAATACAAGGCAACTAAAAATGAAACCACCATCGCGGTGATCTCGCTATATGCATTGATCCTCCACCAAAACCATCTTAAGATAAATAGTAGACCTGTACCTGCTCCTATCTGCAGTAATATATTGAATGCCTCCAATGCATCTGAGAGGAATAAAGCAAGCAAAGCCGAAAGAATCATAATAAGTACGGTAGATATACGACCTATCAGCACTTGTCTCTTGTCGGATGCATCTCGATCAATAAAGCGTAAATAAAAATCATGTACTACATAGCTCGATCCCCAATTGAGATGGGTGCTTATGGTGGACATGAGCGCAGCGGTCAATGAAGCAATGACGAGTCCTAATAATCCTGAAGGTAATACAGTAAGCATAGCGCTAAAAGCGATGTCATCTTTAATAATACTTGCATCTACTAAAGGAAATGTAGCTTTGATACTCTCTAAGTCTGGAAAAACAATAAGAGAAGCCAATGCTATCAAAATCCATGGCCAGGGTCTCAGCGCATAATGAGCAATATTGAAGAGTAAGGTAGCTTTGGTTGCATCTTTTTCATCTTTGGCAGATAGCATTCGTTGTGCTACATAGCCACCACCTCCAGGCTCTGCACCAGGGTACCATACGCTCCACCATTGTACTGCAAGTGGTACAAAAAACAAAGGGATGGCTACCGTTGGATCATTCAAGTCTGGTATGAAATCGGTTTTAATACTCACATTGGGATGATTTACAAGATTGGTCAGACCACCAATCTCTGGTATTTGAATAATGAATATCGCTGCGGCGATCATACCTATCATACTCAAGATAAACTGAAAAAAATCGGTCAGCATAACACCACGTAATCCTCCAAGTGATGAATATACGACGGTGACCAATGATACGAGGAGAACCGTTTGCAAAGCCGATAGGCCAAGCATGACACTGGCTATTTTGATGCCTGCAAGCATTACGCCAGCCATAATAAGAACATTGAAAAATACTCCAAGGTATATAGCTCTAAATCCTCTAAGAAATGCAGCCTCCTTACCCCCTTATCTCAATTCATAAAACTCGAGATCAGTGGTGATCCCTGATCTACGCCACAGTTTAGCATATATAAATACCGTCGCCATACCTGTCAGCAAAAATGCCCACCATGCCCAGTTGCCAGCTACACCGTGCTGTCTGACAAGGTTGGTTACCAAATTTGGAGTATCTGCCGAAAATGTCGTCGCTACCATAGAGACCCCGATCAACCACCAAGGCATAGACCTACCAGAAAGGAAAAATTCTTTGCTACTTTTTCCAGCTTTTTTGCTAGCCCATAAGCCAATAGCAAGAGTACCAACAAAAAATAGAATGATAATCAGCCAATCTATAGAAGAAAGATTCATGAGTTTCGTTTTGCGCATTGGTAAGATATGGAATCTAGTCTACATCCCAAATTGGATCATTTATTAACAGCCTTTTATATTATAAATGGTATTAGTACTACCAGAACCGATACAACTAATGAAGAATATCGTTTTATCATCAAAATGGTATTCCTCTTTAGTATATTGGCTTTTGCATTGATGGATCACGTAAATCAGTAGATTGAAAAAGAGTAGTTCAAGTATTTCTAAAAATATAGGTCTTCTATTAGGTCCTATTTTGTTCCTCATTTTTCATTTTGCAAGCCTTGATTTCATTTCTTCAGAGGCAGATTCTGTTATAGGAGTTGCGCTTTGGATGATCATCTGGTGGATTACCGAAGCCGTATCTATATCGGTGACAGCTTTGATACCTTTGGCTATATTTCCTTTATTTGGTATCGTCGATATTAAGGATGTATCCGCTAGTTACGGTAATCATATTATATTCTTATTCTTTGGTGGTTTCGTATTGGCTTTGGGTTTAGAAAAGGTAAATCTTCATCGGCGGATTGCTCTGAATATCATTAAGGTCACAGGTACTACACCTGATCGTATTGTTCTTGGTTTTATGCTAGCCACAGCACTGCTCAGTATGTGGATTAGTAATACGGCAAGTACTGTAGTAATGTTGCCCATAGCTCTTTCTGTGATTGAAATATTGCGTAGAGATGTCGATGGCTATTCACAGAAAGACAGAGTTTTTGCATTGAGTCTTATGTTGGGCATAGCATTCTCTGCTAATATTGGTGGCACTGCAACATTGATCGGTACGCCTCCCAATATTGTGATGGCGGGTTTTTTAGAAGAGCAATATAACATAGAGATCTCGTTTTTTCATTGGATGGTTTTTGGAGTTCCCTTTGCCATTACTTTGTTAGTACTATCATACATGATCATTGTAAAATGGGTATATCGTAGTGATTTGGGCTCATTGAGTGGTGCGGAGCAATATATAGCAGAAGAACTTATAGCGATGGGTAGTCTTAGGTCGATCGAGTGGAAGGTGCTTTTGGTATTTGTATCTACAGTGGTGTTATGGATTTTTAAGTCTCCTATAGATACGGCACTTTCATTTATTTCCCTCTCAAACTCTGGCATCAGCATGCTTGGAGCATTTGTAATGTTTTGTATTACCCGTGATTTCAGTCGAGGAGAAATGATACTCAATTGGGAAGATACCAAACAGTTGCCTTGGGGGATCTTGATCCTTTTTGGTGGTGGCTTAGCATTGGCTGGTGCTCTTGCTGATGTTGGTATTATCGATTTGGTTGGGCAGAATATCGCAAGTATTGATGGGGTGACGATTGGCATCATCTTGGTCTTACTGGTGACCGTTATGCTATTTATGACGGAGCTTATGAGCAATGTAGCATTGGTAGCGATTTTTATTCCTGTAGTGGCAGGTATCGCTATTGGGCTTGACTTTGAGTTGCTTTATTTATGTATCCCAGTCACTGTGGCTTCAAGTTGTGCATTTATGCTACCTATGGCAACCCCACCTAATGCAATTGTCTTTGCGAGTGGTTATATCCGAGTGATAGATATGGTCAAAGTTGGGGTTGTGCTTAATGTGGTATCTATCATACTAATTTTATTGGCATCTAAGTTTTTGATTCCCTTGGTGTTTTAGCAGCATATGTTTGATTGAAAATTGTATTAAAATATTGAATTTCAGACCAAAGCCATGTAGATGAATCAGGTAATATGATTGATATTCAAAGGATTAACATTTTTACATCTTTACAATCTTCCTCACTTCACCGCCTTGATTATCTTCCATGATCAAATAATACATTCCGCCAGCAACTGCCGACACATCTATCTGCCTAGCATTTGCATCGATTGTTCTGACTAAAGCACCAGAAGCATCTATAAGTCGATAGCCTCGTTTTGAAGGTAGAGTATTTACGATATTGATAATTCCATCTGTCACAGTAGGATAGACATCAAAGGTCGTCTCAACCAAATCCGTATTACTGCTTTCGAGACCTATACCTACTTGCTCCAGATCAAAAGTTTGTAGACCTTTACCGAAAGTACCTGCTACGAGATAGTTTTTAGCAACTTGATACTCCATATCATATACAGGTATAAAGGGGAGATTATCCCCCAATCGATCCCAACTATCACCCGCATCCTCCGTATAGTATACTCCGGAGTTACTCCCTACGAATAAGACTTGCTCATCAGTATTCGGCATGATCACTAGATCGTTGATGGGTAATTTCGGTAGATCACCGCTGATATCAATCCAAGTATCTCCTAAGTCATCCGTACGATAGACATGGGTTTCGTTATCATTTAGCTTAAAACCACTTAACGTTACATAAGCTCGGTTTTCATCTACTTCAGAAGCTTTTACACTTGTGATGTACCTGTTGGGTAGTCCCTCGCTAATATTCCTCCAGCCTTCTACAGGATGACCGACCATGACTTGCCCATCGCTTGTACCTGCGTATATAATACCTTCTCTGATAGGAGATTCTGATATGGTAGAAATCGTACGTTGAAAAAATGGATTATCATCACTCTCATCAATAACCACTGGAGAGATTTCGACAAACTCTTCATCAACGAAAATGGTACGTTCGTAGAGCCGGTCTGATCCTGCTATGACTTTGTACGGATTGTGCGGACTGAGGATATAAGGCATATCCCAGTTTTTAGTACCATCAAGTCCAGTCGCAAACCACTCAAAACTTTCACCTTCATCATAGGATATACTCAATCCTCCACGTTGGTATTCTGCTAGCCAGATACTTTGATCCTCTGGGTGAAAAGCCATTTGGAAGCCATCACCACCATAATACCTTCTCCAACTGTTGATGTCTTGAGCGCTACCACCTACAGAGCCATTATCTTGTAGACCACCAAAATATTGATCAGGACGATGAGGGTTTACCGCAACGCGGTAAAACTGATTGGTGGATATATTTTCAATATCAAACCACTCTGAAAATTCATCTCCTTGCTGACTATAACCGCCACCATCGGTGCCTACATAGATCTTGTCATTATGATAGAGAAGCTCGTGATAGTCGACATGTACATTTCCATTGGTCACGAGAGGAAACCACGATTGGCCTCGATCTAGTGTCCTCCAACTTGTAACTCCAAGTATCGTAATATCATCGATGTTATTCGGGTTGATCCGTACTTGACCAAAATACCAAGCAAATCCTCCTTGAAAACCGCATTGCAATCCGTTGAACTCTTCATCCGTAGGTAGGGGGTACCATGTATCACCGCCATCTTCTGTCATATAGATGCCATAAAACTGATTGCCACTATTGCCGCATGATCCAAATTCTAGGCTAGCGCTATAGCAGGCTACCATCACATCACTATTATCTCCTAGCATATCCAATCCTATTCTAGTGATGTTTCCTTCAGGGAGTCCATTGCCCAGTATATTCCAGTTTTCGCCGCCATCAGTCGTTTTCCATATCCTAGCATCTGGTCCCGATATTTTGGAGGCATAGTCGCTCCGCAGCCTATTCCACCCGGCGGCATATACAATGTCTGGATTAGTAGGGTCTACGGCAATATCGATCACTCCGGTACTATCATTGATAAACAAAGATTGACTCCAATCTTGACCTCCATTGATGGATTTATATACGCCTCTATCATTGTTTTTTTCCATCGGTAATCCCATAGCGCTGGCATATAAGATATCAGAGTTAGTCGGCGCCACATATACTTCTGATATGATGGTTTCATCTTGTAGGCCTATATTTTGCCAGCTTGTACCTCCATCTTCTGTTTTATATACTCCACGGCCTAGCTGTGGATAGCCTGATATATTTTCATCACCAGTACCTATGTATACGATCTCAGGATTATTTTGATCGATACTGATATGAGAGATAGACAAAAAGGTAAACTCATTGAATACACTTGTCCAGTTATTGCCACCATCTATGGTTTTGTATAAGCCACCTCTGCCAAAACCCATATACATAATATCCTCGTTGGTAGGATGTACGGCCATGCTATTGATGCGCCCACCTATATTACCAGGGCCTTGGTCTACCCAAGTACCTTGTATAGATCGAGTATAAGACTCTTCGATTGCTTTATCCATAGTTTTGAAATAATGTTGATGATTAAACTTTACATCAGGATAGTTCCTCTGGTAAAAATGATCTTCAGCAGGCAGTGGTGCTGGACCTTTTAGGGTTTCATACTGTGCAACAGGATCGGCACATGCCACGATTAAAATTATGCTTATGATAGAAAGCAGAAGGAGTCTCATAATGTCGTTTTTTGAGTAACTAGTAACAATATACTATATGTTAATATAGCCGTATGCAGGTAAGGGCTGCGCATTGCAGACTATTTGTATAAAATCTTTTCCATTAGGTAATCTGAGTCTGTACCACTTGCCATGGGGAAGGAATGCGACCCAAAGATTTGGTAGCCTAGTTTGTTATAAAAATTCACCGCCTTAGGATTGAGCTTCCATACGCCAAGCCATATTCTTGAGTAGTGTAGTGTTTTTACTTTTTGCTCTATCCAGTTCATCATCATAGTACCGTAACCTTTACCTTGAAATTCCTTAAGTAAATAGATGCGTTGTATTTCGATACATTCTTTCTCTTCTAAGTCAGATTGATATCCGGGTTCATTGAGTTGTAGATATCCGATTGGATTACCTAATAGATGTACCAGATAGAGATGTGATCCTTTTTGGGAGATAAGTCTCACAAGATCATCGATTTTGAAATATTGGTTGATATAGAGATCTATGGCTTCCTTGCCATCTAAGATTTCATAGCTTTCGCGAAAAGTAGATGACATGATATTCTTCAATAGTTCTACATCATTAGATGTTACCTCTCGTATGTGTAGCGAATTTGTTTTCATACTCTACAATTCAAATACTAAACTACGCAGTTCATGCCATTTCACGGTACCAAACCAGAACTTGAGAGGCATATTTACATTCATAAAGCCGTCAACTTATTGACACCTGATCAAAATTATTTTTATAGCTAAAGCATCAATTAGGAATATGAAAGTTTACTTTTTTAGCTCCATACTATTATTAATCTCCATGTTGACCAATGCCCAAGATGGAGTACAGACGATCAAAGGGCAAATAATAGATCAACAATCAGAAATGCCGCTCATAGGTGCCACGATAGAGTTGATCGGCAATAGAGTGCTAGGGACTCAAACGGACCTTGATGGTTATTTTTCTTTAGATCAAGTGCCTGTAGGTCGTCAGGCTTTTGAGATATCATATCTAGGATATGAATCTGTAACCATTCCCAATGTAGAGGTCAGTGCGGGCAAAGAAGTGATTCTCAATATTGAAATGCAAGAATCTTTAGTCCAGATGGAGGAGCTAGTCATAACCGCTAATGTTGATAAAGATCGTCCTCAAAATGAAATGGCAACCGTATCTGCTCGCCAATTTAGTATGGAGGAGGTCAACCGATTTTCGGGAGGAAGGTCTGATGTAGGTAGACTAGCGGGTAACTTCGCTGGAGTAAGCACTGCAGATGATAGTCGCAATGATATCGTGATTAGAGGTAATAGTCCTACGGGAGTATTATGGAGACTAGAGGGCATACCTATCCCATCTCCCAATCATTTTTCTACGATCGGTACTACAGGTGGCCCAGTAAGTGCTCTCAATCCTAATCTATTATCCAATTCTGATTTTATGACCAGTGCTTTTGCCGCAGAATATGGAGATGCATTGTCAGGCGTCTTTGATTTGGGATTTAGAAATGGTAATAAAGATGAGATGGAATATATGTTTCAGATTGGAGCGGTCACAGGATTTGAAGCTATGATAGAAGGACCTCTCAAAGGCACCAAAAATGGATCATTTATCATTGCTGGAAGGTACTCATTCTTGGGGGCTGCGACCACCTTAGGTCTCGATATAGGTACCAATGCAGTACCTAATTATCAGGATCTTTCGTTTAAATTCAACTTTGGTCAAACTCCCTTAGGTCAGTTCACCTTATTTGGTATTGGAGGTACAAGTGATATCGAATTTCTTCATGATGAGACTGATGATCATGACCTTTTTGCACAGCAAGATGAAGATGCATTTGCCGATTCTAGATTTGGAGTAGTAGGTCTCAAGCATAACCTATTACTCAATAAACAAAGTTATATACGGACGGTCGTAGCCTTATCGCAGACGGGTACTGAGTTTTCTACCAATCGCTATTTCAATCAAGATACCCCAGATGAATATACCCTTCCTTTTGATAGAGCCGATGATAGCCTAGACAAGCTCTCTATATCAAGTTTTTATAATCGAAAGTTTAGTGCTCGTCTGACGCTGCGAGCTGGTATCTTGGTGGAGCGGACAGTCATTGCGCTACAGTTTTTATCAGCAAGTTTAGATACGGAAAGCCCAGTAGGTCAGCAAGATTTAATCACCGCATATGACTTCGACGGTAATGCTACTACGACTCAGCCTTTTGCACAGCTACAATATAAGTTTAATGAGGACTGGACGATCAATGCAGGGCTTCATGGCTTATACAGTAATCTCAATGAAGACTTTGTAGCAGAGCCAAGGCTAGGGTTGAAATGGCAAGCGGCACCTAAGCATACCCTTTCATTGGGTTATGGGCTACATCATCAAAATCAGGTGCTACCCATACAGCTCCTAGAAAGTATGGATGAAGCTGGAATGCCTGTACTGAGTAATATAGATCTTGCATTTACGAGGAGTCATCACTTCGTATGGGGTCATGATTTTAAAATTAATAGCTCCTGGCGATCAAAAGTAGAAGTGTATATGCAACACATCGATAATGTGCCCGTAGACCCACAGGAGGGTAGTTTCTCAGCATTGAATGTAGGGGCAGATTTTGGATTTCCTCAGGATAAGGATAATCTTGTCAATGACGGTACTGGCCAGAATATGGGAGTAGAGTTGACCTTAGAGAAGTTTTTTAATCAAGGATACTATGTGCTCTTTACGGGTTCGGTATTTGATAGTAAGTATACTGGCTTTGATGGGATAGAAAGAAACACCGCATTTAACAATCAATATGTACTGAATGCATTGGCAGGGAAAGAATTTCAATGGGGGAAGCAAAAGCAACATAGATTTACCCTTGATACGAAAGTAACGACGGCCGGTGGACGATTTTATACTCCGGTAGATCTAGTAGCATCTCAAGAGCGAATGGAAGAGGTATTTCTGACAGAACAAGCTTTTAGTCAGCAAAACGATAGCTATTTTAGATGGGATGTCAAAGTAGGGGTGAAACTCAACAGTACGACTCGAAAGTTTTCTCAATCATTTTTCTTTGATATCCAAAACCTTACTAATCAAGATAACATCTTTAGGACAGCATATAATCGCAATACCAATGAAGTAAACGATATCTTACAGATCGGATTCTTTCCTAACTTTATTTACAAATTAGAATTTTAAGCATTTGCAATCAAGAGTACAGAAATATTTAGGCTTTGATGATAAGTGGATTACTATTATAGGTATTCCACTGGTCGCTCTAGTCGTTTCTCTGATTCCGGGAGAGTTTTCTCCAGATGGTACTTGTCAGCCCAGCCTCTTGATCAGTAGTATATTTACTATATGTTTTTGGTTTGTCTACCGCACTATTATTATAGAATACCATAAACGATTCAAAGAGCAGATTACACAATGGAAGAGCCTTAGCTGGTTTGCCGTAGTCATCATCATTTCTTACGTAGTTGTAAATGCAGTAGTGGGAAGAATCGTAACCTTTGTTTTTCCGGAGGTTTTATTGATGGAAGAGGAGAAGACTGCGATCACGATAGCGACCATTTTGATCATACTCTTGATGCTGGCCATCTATGAAGGCTTATATTATTACAATCGATTTAGAGCATCAGAATCTAAGCGGACAGAGCTCGAGAGACTGGCAACCGAACAATCGCTGAATACACTCAAAAATCAAGTAAATCCGCACTTTTTATTTAATAGCCTCAATACCCTTGTGACGCTTATACCTGAAGATGAAAAGATGGCCGTAAGATTTGTACAAGAGTTGTCCAAGACCTATCGGACCATATTGGATCTGCGAGATGAGAAGTTGATAACCCTCCAAAAGGAACTCAATGCGCTAGAATCATATATCTATTTGTTGAAAACTAGATTCCAAGGAAAAATTGATATTCAGAATGCATTGGACCTTGATACCAAAGACTATTTGGTCCTACCGCTAAGCTTGCAGATTTTAATCGAAAATGCCGTAAAACATAATATAGTATCCACCGCTCGACCGCTTCAGGTCAAGATCGAAGCCCATGAAGGATTCCTGATCATAAGTAACAATCTACAGCGAAAACGACAAGTAAGTGGCTCTACAAAACTCGGTCTTGCCAATATAAAGTCTAGATATGATCTCATCGCGCATGAGAGTATCGAAATCATAGAAACGGAAGATGAGTTTATTGTGAAGTTGCCACTAATCCAAAATATTCGATTATGAAACAAACATGATCCTATTTCATCGTAATATCACAAAGGGATATGATTAAATTAGATTATGTGAGAGCGTAGCGGTTCCATGGGTGCAAAACTTTTTGTGGAAATTGCGAAGCGCAAAAAAAATTAAACACATGAAAGTACTGATTATCGAGGACGAACACTATGCCGCCAAGCGCCTGCAGCAATTACTGACGGAACATTTTGCTGATATGCAAGTGCTAGATATCATAGATACGGTGGAGGATAGTATCATATGGTTTCAAAAGCACGAACAACCAGATATTGCCTTCCTCGATATACAACTAGCTGATGGGCTAAGCTTTGATATATTCAATGAAGTAGAGGTCACTTGCCCGATTATATTCATTACTGCATTTGATGATTATGCGCTAGAAGCTTTTAAAGTAAATAGTATAGATTACCTGCTGAAGCCAATAGAAGAAGCTGAACTGGATCGAGCGGTCAATAAACTGAAGAGACTTAAAGGGGTAGAGCATCCACAGTTTGACTGGCAGCGTATCGCATCTAATTTTCAGATGGATATGCCCAATTTCCGTCAACGATTTTTGATAAAAAATGGAAAATCGTACGGCTATCTCGCCGTCAATGATCTACAACTAGCATATTCTGAAGATGGGATTAGCTTTATGTTGGACAAGGGTGGACGTAGACATATGATTGATAAGACCTTAGATCAGATATATCAAGAGCTCAATCATGATCAGTTTTTCAGAGTCAGCCGAAAGCATATTGTCAATATCAAGGCTATCGAAAAAATGCACTCCTTCAGCAATACAAGACTTAAGCTAGAGCTTACTACCAGAAACGATCAAGACATTATTGTAAGTCGAGAGAAAGTGAGATCATTCAAAGATTGGATCGATCAATAATGTCAACCACGGATTATTTGAGTTGCCAGTCAATGGGTGATCTGCCATGACTCTCTAAATATGCATTGGCCTGTGAGAAGTGACGATTACCGAAAAAAGCTCCTCGTGCCAATGGCGAGGGGTGGGCAGCGGATAATATAAGATGTCTTTCGTCATTAATTAATGCTGCTTTCGCTTTCGCAAAATTTCCCCATAGCATGAATACGATATGATCGTGATGGCTAGATAATTGCTGAATGACGGCGCCGGTAAATTGTTGCCAACCAATTTTGCGATGAGAGCCTGCCTCCTTATGGTTGACGGTCAGTATTGCATTGAGTAATAAGACCCCTTGCGTCGCCCAGCTTGTCAAGTCTCCATGACTGGGTATATCTGCGCCGATATCTTCTTTGATCTCCTTGAAGATATTGCGCAATGATGGCGGTATACGTACTCCTCTGGGCACAGAAAAGCTCAATCCCATGGCTTCGCCAGGATTATGATAAGGATCTTGACCAAGTATGACGACTTGTACTTGATCTACCGGAGTAGTATTGAAGGCATTGAAAATCATCTTACCGGGTGGATATATGCGCTTACCCTGAGCTTGATATGCCTTGAGTTGAGCTTTGATATCAGCGAAGTAAGGTTTTTGAAATTCGTCCTTGAGGAGTGATTTCCACGAGTCTTCTATCTGTACAGATTTTGCTTCCATGAATACTAATTTATAATAAAAGCTGCATGTATTGTGAAATATTAAAAAACGGTATATTTTTGCAGCCTCCAAAGAATGGTCCAGTAGCTCAGCTGGATAGAGCAACAGACTTCTAATCTGTAGGTCCCAGGTTCGAATCCTGGCTGGATCACAAACGAAAAAAGCTAATTACCTCTGGTAATTGGCTTTTTTCTTTCTACCCGACGCAAGTTTACTTGTGGGAGGAGTGGAATGAAAAAAAGCCATTATAGTTGCTCATGGCAACTATAATGGCTTTTATCTACACATGGCTTCAATCAGGATGGACTAAGTCAATCCTCATCCCATTTTCAAGTAGTATTGAGTTTACTCAAGAAGGCATATGAAAGAGAAAGCCTTGAAGAACGGGACGTTCTAGGCTTGACATTTTGACCTTGGATCCAGTCAGGATCGACGTAGTCAATCCTTATCACATTTACAAGTTATAAATCGAAATATCGATGTAGTCTACTCGGTACTTGTGCACCAGTACGGCTATTCTGCAGAGGGTGGCAAATCTGAGTATAGTACCTACTCTGGCAATATGATTATACATGGGGATTATCTATAGGCTGGCAATTGTAATCAGTCTATCTATTCCTTGAGCACATTTTTAACATGAGTTTGTAATTAATTCATTTATTTTACGAAACAGAATGAAACTCTGGTATAGCGTTGAAGTTAGCAGAATTCGATTTAATAGAAAAGAATTATCATTATTTGGAGAGTGCTAAGTATTATTAATACAATGAATGACCATTAGCTTTTTGATCATATATAATCTTTAGTATTGAGTTAATTTCGCTTTTTATTCTAGATGATACACCACTAATTAG
>JAHDGW010000048.1:3470-15651 GCA_020631635.1 Saprospiraceae bacterium | reverse complement strand
AGCAGCCCTCCAGTATCCGTATATAGCCATAGCGACCTTTCACATAGTATAGTCTCTCGATCTGTTTCGATGAGCTCATCATCTATCATTTTTAGATGTGCTAGTACATTATGGATTCCATCGATCCCACTTCTGATCATACGTTTTTGAAAGGTATTGGGGTTACCTACTTCTAGCGTTATGGCTGGGATACCCAATTCATCAGCAGCTCCGCGCAGGGTTCCGTCGGAGGGAGGGTTATGTACGATGATATCTGCATTTTGTAGTTTGGCAAGTGGTTTTACACCTTCATGATCCATATCGGCTCTAATATAATAACTATTGATGCGTCCATGACTGGCGGTATGGAGATCTAATAGATAGTCAAAGTGCTTCACCAACCTATGAAAAAATCGATAAGCATATACTTGACTTACGTTACCATCAGCCTTACCGGGCATGATGTGATTAAGATCTACACTATCATTGAATCGTCTTTTTTTACTCATAAAAGCCGGAACATTGACGACAGGTACACCTACGATGGTGCCTCGGATCTCGGTAGGATCTATCTCACCAAATAGTCTTTGTATGACAGATACCCCATTGAGTTCATTACCGTGTACAGCAGCGGTAAGCCCTACTACGGGTCCGTCTTCATGACCACGAGCCACCATGATGGGTATTGCTATAGGGTTGGCAAATCCATCTGATATTATTTTTAACCAGTACTTATTGATAGTTCCTCTTTTGGTGTCTTCAAGATTGAAAACATCTTTTATAGGCAATCCATTAATGGTATTGTTGAACATAATTGTAGATTTTGTCGATTGTCATTTGTAAAATAGGCTTTCCAGTCTGTTTTTCTGCTTGAGGAAACCCACCTATGCTTAGGGTGTTGATTTCTGATAAGATACGTTGACCCGAGTCATCCTCCAGTGTATCAAGACCATAGAGTATGACACCTAGTTTTTTCAATGCAGGGCTTATCTCTTCTACGATTTTTTGCTCGGCGGCTGTTATCGTTGTTGTCACAGATGTACCTCCTTGTGCAACATTACATAGCCACTGCCCCTTAGCCGGTAATCTTAATGAACCCGCTAATATTTCTCCATCAGCTACCAAGATCCGCTTATCTCCATTTTTTACATTTTTGAGGAATTTCATAGCAATCATTCCATCCTGTATCAGCACATTTTCTATCTGTGATAAATAGTCTGATGTATCATAGGTCATGCCATCTGCAACCGTCTGGTTAATAGTTATTTTGGCGATTCCTTTTCCACCATATTCTCGAAGAGGTTTCAGTACGATAGGGTATTTTTCTAACTGTTGATATACTTCGCTAATAGACTTACACATTGCCATATCAGGACAAAGCATAGGATAATTGAGCATATAGTCTTTACGACTTGTGGCTATTATGCCATGAGGATCATTGATAATAGGTATATCGGCCCAGATCGATTTTATTGTAAGTAGCATACTGTCACTTATGGGTCGAGGCAAGCGCATAAAGAGTAGATTGAAATCGGTAGGATCTAAAACCTCCAGATCACGCGTATATGCTGCTCCATCCAAAGTAAAAGCAAAGCTTTTATCAAGCTTTACTCCATATAAGCTAGCATTGTCTTTGCCCTTAAAAAAAGAATCATTTTGATCTAATCCTCTACTTGCTATATGGATACTTTGAGTCCGCGTATCATGAAACATAGTATTCAGTAATGCATAAATCGAATTTTGATCACTGTGACCACGATGGTCTGTCAAGACAAGTACTTTCATCATGATGATGGCTTCAAGATTTCGTTAAGTAAAGTATGATCATTATTGAGGGATTTAAAGAGTCTCATCCTAAACTTTCCTTTAGAATTATATAGCATCTTGCACATTTTATCAATGGCTATGGTGGAGAGTACGGTCTGTATATAACCTTCGATGAGATCATCGAGTCCTATCCCTAATTTATTAAAGTCTCTACGATCCATGAGCATGAGTCTATTGGTATCTGAGCTCCACTGATTATCGCCTTCTTTGATCGATAGATTGGTACCCAACATACTCCAGCTATCACTACCATCTGTGATATGATCGGCCAATGCGGTATGAGCTTTGCGACTATATACACAGAGTGGTTTGATACCACTATGAGTACTGCTTACCATCATACGTATATCAGTAACGAAAGTTTCCCCTTTAGGGTTTGGGATTGTACCTACGTGATAAAATTTACCTTTGCTACTTGTCGAACTCCAGTTGTAATTTCCGATCAGAGACTGCACGATGAAACGCTCATACTCGATATCCATATCCATAAACCGATCTAGCTCATCTTGATTGATGATGGTGAATACCCCTTGACCTGCATTGCTATATGGGATTTTGATTACTGCTTGACCTCCCATTTTCTGTACCCAGAGTGGTACCTCTGCTTTTTGTACATCCCATATGGTTTCTGGAGTGCTGATCGAAAGACCAAATTCGCTGAGTTCTGTGTTGTAGATATCATATGCCTTAGCAGCCACCATTTTATTTCGGCCACCCGCAAGGCATGCTACTATTGGATTCAAGATTTTGGTTTTACAACTCAGCGGCAATCGATTCCATGGTTTTTGAGTCAAGTATCTAAATACGCCTCTCAGTTTGTGCCACTCTCCATTGTGCTCGACTGATAGGATATCATCTTCAACTTTGATATGGTCATTATGGTCTCCGTTGTAATAAGGTACAAGTAGGACTTGCTCATCAAATACATCCGCTATGACGGCGGCATATCCTGATGTCTCCATATAGTTTTTGTCATAGATGAGTGCAAGTTTACCATCTTGCCCCATGCCTGTAACTTTCCGTTTGAGTAGCGGTTTAAAAGTCCTTTCTATAAGCAAGCGATAAGATCCATCCTCTTTATTATCATCTACTAGGGGCATTGACTTTTGTCCTGATGGACATGAGTTATTTTCGATCACCACCATTTGCCTTTTACCTTCAGCAGAGGTGGCATTGATGAGGTCTGCTCCGCCCCATAAAAAATGCTTGCATTGGTAACTTAGTATTTCATCCAGTTTATCTCTATTCACCATAGGGTTGAGGTGACAGTAGCGAGAAATAATTCGATCTTTAGTGAGGTTGAGAAAAAAATTAACCATTGGATGGATGGTCGCATTGAGGGCTTTGGGATACCAGTGATTCTCTCCTGAGAATGAACCCGGAAAAACAAGTTCTGATGGCTTTTTCATGATATTTTAGACGCTTAAGGCTAAAAATAATTAGGTTATTTAATACTTTAAAATTCCATTAAAAAGTTGGATGATTTCGCGTTCGAGAGGAATTTATTTTTTCTGGTGTAATGTGCCTTACAAGTGCTACAATTATATAACTTTAGGCCGCGGTTTGTCAACGAAAGATGTTGGCCCGTGAATGATTAGCCATTGATTTTATCAAGATATTGGACCCCGGATCTATGTCCAATCCTCTTATGAGGGTTCGGAGATAGAGAAAGGGTCTTTTTTTATGATCTGATAAAGAGGGTGCTTAAACCCGCATTATGCATTAGAAAATCTATTACGATCATAATCTGCTGCAAATCAGTAGCTTCGCCAACTTATCTTCTCTAACCATAGCGGTGCTATGATTTTCGAATATAAATTGCTGATTTATTGCACTTTATGCTCTCATTACGAAGTTCTAACGCATAATGCGGGTTAAATGGATACATAAAGAAAAAGATTACCTACTCTCATCATAATTTTGAATCTGCTCTATGCGATGCAACTCTGTACTGAGTATCAAAAGATCAATAATAGAGTTTCCGATGCATGATACGGGTAAAACTATCGCGGTAAAAAATATGTCTATCCCATCGTTGATATGATTATGATACGAACCATGGTTTATTTCTTTATATCTTCAATAAATGATACCATTAATCTCGGAGTTTGGAGGTACTATAAGTTTCATCTGTATACTGGGGATACTAGTGGTCGGTGCTGGATTTTTACTCAAGCGCATTCATCAGCCTAATCTTGTTGCCTATATTATCATTGGAGTCATTATAGGACCCCACGCATTTGACCTCATAGAAGATGAAAATAGCATTAAAAAGCTGGGCGAGATGGGTATAATACTCCTATTCTTTTTCATAGGGATGGAAATAGACTTAGGTGATTTCATCAAGAGTTGGAGGCTTGCTGTTTTTGGTACCTTAGGTCAGATATTGGTAAGTATAGCCGTTTTATTTGGCATAGGATATTTTTTTGACTGGCCACTAGCGAGGATATTAGTGTTAGGTACCGTAATAGCTCTGAGTAGTTCTGCGGTAATCTTTAAGCTATTAGAAGAAAAGGAACTGATGAAGCAACAGATTGGTCAGCATGTGATCAATATTTTGCTATCTCAAGATATCGCTATAGCACCTATTTTGATCATTGTCTCTTTAGTAGGTGGTGGTGCTAATGATACGGCAAGCTTAATCATGACATTGACTGGGGGTATACTATTTACGGGTATTATTATTTATGTCTATTCTGTCAAAGAGATCAATTGGCTGCCCTTCAAAAAAGAAGTATATACTGATCATGAGCTGCAGGTGTTTTTGGCATTGTTCTTTTGTTTTTCAGGAGCACTATTAGCTAGTTTTTTTCATATATCCGAGGCATTAGGTGCTTTTGTAGGAGGTTTAGTAATGCATGCTGCAAGAGCTTCTTCTTGGATTCATGATGCTATTCATTCTTTTAGAATTTTATTCGTGGCCATATTTTTCATATCCATAGGAGCACAACTTGATCTTCAGTTTTTACTGGCCAACTGGGTAGAGCTAAGCGTAGTCTTGATAGCTGTTTATCTCACTAATCATTTTATCAATGCTGTTATACTAAGGTATTATGACAATACTTGGTCTGATGCACTTCTAGGAGGAGCATTACTTGGACAGATAGGTGAGTTGAGTTTTTTGATTTGCATGACGGCTTTCAATCTTGCTATACTTTCTACTTATGCTTATAATTTCACCATATCCTTGATCTCTTTGACCATCATCATAAGTCCATTTTGGATCTTGATAACAGAGTGGGGGATCAAGAGGTATATACCTATGGTATGATATGAGCTAGTTACAATTTTAAAAGTTATAAGCAATTACCGTTCGTGCAAAAAATGGAGTACCAGGAGTAAAGTGTATCTCCTCTACAGGCTCCGTTTCATCTTGTAGTCTTGATTCTGTTGCAAACTGAGTCTCATTCCATTCAGTATTCAATAGATTCTGAACTTGAATTCCTAGGCTCAATCCATTGAGTGCATAACCAATATTTGCATCTAAGACGGTGTATCCTTTAGCAATAATAGAGTTGTCTTCATTTGCAGGACGATCACCTAGATATCTCAGATTGAGGCTGCCAAATATACCGGATGGGTGTTTGATCTGTATACCTGATGATATAGTGGAGAGTGGAGCAAGAGGGATGTGATCAGCACCTTCGGGCTCGTCTATAGCTCGGGCTATGGTGTAATTAGCATCTACATTAAAGTACAACCATTCCGCAAATTGATATCTGCTGCTCAAGTCTATGCCTTGACGATTGGATTTACCGCTCGGTTCCACGATACCTTCATCACCGACGTACACAAATTCTTGTTCAAGATATAGGTTCCATAGTGCAATATTAAGTAGTAGTTTTCGAGTAGGTTTTGCGATCATACCTAAGTCAAAACTATAAGCGGCAGGCAATATGTCTATACCATTTTGAGCCACAACGACTCGTGTATCATTAGAGTGAAACCCTCTACCTATTTTAGCATAGTATTGTAGATCGAGTGTATGATTGTAGAGTACATTTAGTTTTGGAGAAAGTATACTACCTCTGGTGGACTTGTTGGTATATACATTTTGGAGTTGGTCCATATAATTGTAACGAAAATGATCCCATCGGATTCCACTATTGATGGTCCATCTACCGTATTCAAGGCTAGCTTCAGCATAGGTACCCAGATTATCTTCTCTGATATCACCATATTGTACGGTGGATAATATTTCGCTTCGGTTAGCAGTACGAGCAAGGCGATTATCATTACTATTATCAGCCCGTAATTGTATTCCCATTTTCAAGTCTAAAGTAGCTTTATGGAGGTGATGGAAGCTTCGATACTGAGTATTGAGGCCGTATATATTTCTTGATTCTTCCTGTCTTATTTGATCTCCTCGATCTGGGTTATTCAAAAAGAATGTGAAATTTGAAAACAGCAGAAAGTCGTAATAGCTAAAAAATATTTGATTAGAAATCTGACTATGATCGTTAAGTTTAATTTCATGGCTCAGGCTTATGTTTGCCCGACGAGTGGTACCGCCTTCTGTATCGTCTATAGCCCCAAATCGAGTGATAGTTCCATTACTTACCGCTCTCTCTGGTATCTGTCCGCTAGCATCCCAGGTGCTAGAGAAAAAACTGCCTAATAGATTGAGCTGTTGAAATTCGCTTATTTTTCTATTGTATTTCGCCAGTACGTTGACTCTTTCAAAATTTTGGCTACTCTCAAAAGGACCATCACTACGTAAGTATTCGCTAGCTATATATGCAGAGTTGATCTCTGAGTTTGCTATTGATAGCATGGTCATGAGTCTTTGAGTACCAAATTGACCTATTTCTGCTTTGATTATATTTTGATCTAATCGATTTTTAGTTTGAAAATCTACATATCCAGCGGTTGCAAAATTGCCTTGATCTGTATTATAACTTCCTTTCCCGAAATTGACTTTTTCGATAGTCTCTGGGATAATAAAATGAAGATCTGCATAACCCTGACCGTGGGCATGACTGACCATATTGATGGGTAGACCATCTACAGTAAGTCGTATATCAGTGCCATGATCGATATCAAAACCTCTTAAAAATATCTGCTCTGCCTTACCTCCTCCGGCATGCTGACCGATCCATAATCCGGGCACTTGGCGAAGCACTTCTTGTGATGAGTTTACGGGTTGGATTTGTACATCGATATCAGAAAATATTTTGATTGAATTAACACTCGGACTGATCACGACTTCTTGTATAGAAATAGAAGATTTATTTAATCGAATTTGTACATTCGATTGCGTGGGACTATAGACCATAAGCTGGCGCTCATGCCCTAGATAGCTGATTTCGATACTATCCCCTGGTTCGTTGTTCTCTAGTCGGAATGCTCCTGATCCATTACTATGTGTATGTTGGTTTTGACTGATGTTATTTACTAAAGCGGAAATCAATACTTCATGATCTTGATTTTGGATGACTCCTTCTAGCACTTGAGCATTTGCGGTGATCGTAATCAAAGTCAAAAGTATGATGTAGTGTAGTCGTTTCAATGCCTAGATTTATGCTTAAAATATAATAGACAGTATATATACGAGAATGATCATCGTTTTGGATTTTTTATGGATGTATTTTAATTATTTGTCTACATATAGACAGTATGAATGGACATATCTTTTGAGGGGTTTTTATGCATTAGAAGCAGATGTACCTGATTTATGAAAAATCTAACAATCACATTCATTGCAAGTGTAAAATCAAATATCATTATCTTACCATGAAGATCAATTTTGAGTAAACCAACTTCAAATCATAATGCCTAAAGTCCACGTTTCTAAACATACAATCATTGATGCATCCTTAGAAAAAGTACATAGTTTGACGAGTGATTTTCATCAGAGAGTCAGGTGGTCCCCATGGCTAATCACTGACCCTAAAGCTACGGTGGAAGTAAATGCAGATGGAAGTAGTTATACATGGGAAGGGCCAAGAGTAGGAGCAGGAGAGATGCATATGACATCTAAGTCAGATACTCATATGGAGAGCGATCTTGTTTTCTTGAAACCCTGGAAGTCTAAGGCTAAAACCTCCATGAGTCTCGAAAAAATAAAGGACAATAAGACTAAAGTAACTTGGTCCATGGTTACCAAAATGCCTTTTTTTCTCTTTTTTATGAAAAATATGATGAAAGGTCTCATAGGTATGGATTTTGAAAGAGGCCTTACCATGCTCAAAGATCTGTCGGAGTTAGATGCCATACCAAGTACATTAGATTTTCCAAGTCCACAAGACTTCGAAGGATCTAGTTATGTAGGCATTAAGCGTAAGACCACAATTGTAGATATGCCATCTGTAATGGCTGCTGATTTTGAAAAATTGAATACAGTTGCATCCGAGATAGATGCTAATGGACTGCTTTTCTCTCAATATCATAAGTTTGATTTTGGATCGGGTACAGTGGTTTACACGGCTGGGCTAGGAGTAAAAGCCAAAAACAACAACCCTCCTATAGGTATGATTTCTGGTGATCTTGCACCGGCTTCTATGATGACGGTACGCCATACTGGGCCATATCGACATATTGGAAATGCATGGAGTGCAGCACAGTTTATGGTCAGAAGTAAAGAATACAAAATCAAACGAGGCTACCATCCTATAGAAATCTATCGTAATAGTCCTGCCGATACTCCTGAAAATCAGCTAATGACTGACATATGCTTTGCACTTAAATAAAACCAAGTTTAGTAACGATTCATGATATCTTGAAAATCTCTGTTGAGCGATTTAATGATACCTTTTTCAACGGTGTCGTAGACCCAATTAGTGTCGAATATTTTTAGGATATCTGTATTGGCATATTTGCCAAGGGTAAGGCAATGAAATTGAGTATTCTTATTCTGCTGGAAATATGCAATATTAGATTCGATATCATCTTCAAGTTTATGCATGATAAAATCTGATACCATCAGTACGTCAGCATCTTCATAATCGTGCTTTTCGAGTTGTCTAAGCGCTTCATAAAATGCGAGTGATACATCCGTGCCACCATGAAATGACATTTGTAAGAAAGCAACTATTTCTTGAAACTGATCCGCAATATTATACAGATCTATGGTCTGTATACCTGCAGAAAAATTAATGAGATAAGCCTTTCTATTTTGATGCATCGACATCTTTAAGATCGCTAGTGTCAGTACTTTGGCAATCTGCTCGGGCCTACCTTCCATACTTTCACTCGTATCTATGCATATGATGAAAGGGCCCTTTTCTTTCTGTTTTACTCTTTGATTTATTTGTATAAACTGCTCTTTACTCTCACGAAGTATCTTATCCTCATATCGAAAAGTAAGGAGTTGTTCATCTACAAATTTTTTAAGGAATAGGGTCTCGGTATCATCATCAGACAGTAAGGCGACTTCACTGCTGAGCATGGTGCTGAGGTCATTGCTCTCTTGGATCCCTACGATTTCAGATCTTAGGCTCGTATCAGAAATCCACTCCCTTCTGATCATTGTCTTTTCAAAACTCTCATCCTGGAGTTCTATCTGGGCTTCACGTAGATTTCCTAATAAATCCGCAAGGTCTTTAATCGATTGTTCGTCTTCTAAAAGTTCATCATACTGATGTATGATATCAAACGAAGTTTGCTCCCAAAGCTTACGACTCATATCCCAACCAAAAAACTCAGTAAATGGATTGAGTAGCTTTCTGAAGCTACTATATTCTTTGACTTTTTGATCTAGGTATTCGGTGTATTTTTTCCCATCTTCTTCCAGTTTTTCAAGATGATATGCTATGATCTTTGCATGCAATAGGGCATCCCATTGTCGTAAAAGATCATGGTAGATCATCTCAAATTGCTCCCGCTGCTTTTCATGATTACCACTGTCCTGCTTAGTATACTTCGTAAACTTTGATACATAGAAGTCAATATCAATTTCATCTTGACGGTATTTGACTTTTAGGTAATTACAAAGAGTTTTCCAGCGCTTTATGAGCATATGATGTGGAGTAATTCCCCAGTTTTTGAGGTCATTTTGTTCATCATCATATGGATTGTGCTGCGTAGCTTTTTGGTAAGTGCTCTTTAGCCAATGTATGGTGTCAAGGATAACTTGCTTCTTGATATTGCTATTGATCTTCGTTAAGTTCAGTAGGTTTTTGATTTGGAATATCCGTGAAATAGCGGTACTGAAATATTGATAATATCGATCATCTAAGTCAGGGATGCTATGTTCCGTTTCATAAAATTGCTGAAGGATGTACTGCACAAGGTACGATCGCATTTTATAGTCGAGCATGGTGCCAAATTGTATAAATCTATCACATGCCGATTTTAGCTCTTCTTCGATAGGTAGATTAGTGATCATAGTAGAGCTTGGTCTTATTGATGGCTATAGCTGTATTGTATTTTTTCGATATCAAGACGTGCTTGATCCAGTTTCTTGCTGACCCGATTGAAGTTAGATTTGACAATCTCAGCATACCGATCTTCAACGAAAAGATTGTGTTCTATACCTTTAAGCAGTTTGTCTGCATGAAGGTCCATCTGACTTTTCTTCTCGGTGATGTATTCTTCGATTTGCTTGTATTTTTGATCCCAGTATTGCCTCACAACAGTATGCGGAGCTTTATAAACCATCTCTTGTTTTTCGATGATTTTAGTCTTCAAGTGATATAGGATAGAAGAATTACTCATATTGAGCTGAATGCTATGTTCCTCATCTCCTCTAGAGCAATTGATACGATTGACGAGATTCTGATTTTCATCATAGAAGTTGATGATACTTTCTTCTCCAAGTTTTAGCTTTTTGAAGTCTTTGATCAGGATGAGATTACCATGAAAACGACCATCTACCTGAGACAATTGTAGGTATTGATCATGGAAAACCATCAACTGGTTATCAGACCGTGTCTGCGGTATTTGGATTTCTTTATCGACATCTTTTTTGAAGGAGATCACCTCTTTTTGGATGTTAGAAATATTGACGGTCAAGGTATATCCATGTTGTTCGATCACCTCTTCTAAAATGGTGTTGATAACCTTACGCTGCGTAGGGTCTGACCATAGGCAATGTTTCATCAAAAAACAATCCATGAGGTCAACGGAGGATCTTCCATTTAAGAATGCCGAGGTTCTTAGTAGCCTCACTATTTTTTTCCATCGTCGATCATGTATGATGATGGCTTTCACCCCAGAGTTGGATTGATTATGATCATCAATCTTGATTTTAGTCATCTGTATGATATTGAGCACTTCAGGCCCTAGCTCTACCTGCTTGATACTCTGATTCCAAGCTTTTAGTTCATCTAAAGAAATTTGTAAGTCCTCGGGGATATCATCTTGATATACATCTTGAGTATCGGTGATCATATTCAAAAAGTTGTTGAATTTCCTGATGTCGCCTATCTCATGGCGTATCAAGAAACGATCCCAGATAGGAGCTAGATTTGCATTTTGTATTGGAAGCTCATTGGATGCAGAGATGATACAGTGTATATCTACTTTATATTCTTGATCCCCATTTCTAAATATTTTTTCGTTGAGGATCGTCAGTAATGCATTTTGTATTGCAGGACCTGCTTTCCAAATTTCATCTAAAAATACGATATTGGCGCCAGGCAGATAAGCATCCGTCAATCGCTCATATCGGTCTTCCTCCTTGAGTTTCTTGATGGATACTGGTCCGAATACCTCATCTGGAGTACTAAATTTACTCATCAGATACTCGAATGATTTACCACCTTTAAACGCATTTTTTAGCCTACGAGCGATCAAACTTTTACCGACTCCAGGAGGGCCCAGAAGGAAAATGCTTTCTCCAGCAACAGCGCTGAGAAGAGAAAGATATACAGGTATTTCGCGTTCGTACAGACCATTGCACAATGCCTGTAGTAGCTTGTTCATGCGCTCATATAGATTAGTGGACTTTTCTGTGTCAGGGGTAGAAAGACTTTCAGTAATCATAAACTTGTTTTGATCAATTGTTTAAACATAGCATTGATTCTAAAGTTGAGGTAGGAAAGAGATCACATCGCTCTAAGCGATCAGATCTCTCAAAAATTCAAAAAAAAAGTATAACTCAAAGATTAGAGATCACATCGCTTCAAGCGATCAGATCTCTAGAGGTTGTAGCAAATGGATATCCTGATAATCACAACACCTAAGCTAATGACTTACTAACGAAGATTATACATATTATAATTGAGGTATTCATATCTTTGTCCGACATCGAACGCGTAGAGAGTAGTATGAGATATCTTTTAGGAATAATAGCTATGTTAAATGTAGTTGGATGCGCTATGGCTCAACCCGCAGTCGAGGATTTCAAATCCATATTCAGATTAGAGATCACCGAGGCAAAGGCTGATATCAAGATCGATGGCCAACTCGACGACCCACATTGGCAATCGGCTAA
>JAHDGW010000048.1:0-3370 GCA_020631635.1 Saprospiraceae bacterium | reverse complement strand
TGGGATGCTCTGCGATCTTTAGATAATCTCAATAGTGACTGGAGTAATAAATGGTATAGCGCCACTCATGTAGGCGATGGCTTCTGGAGTATGGAAATGGCGATACCGCTCAGGATATTGAGATTCGATGCGGAGAGTACAGAGTGGGGGATGAACTTCGTCCGTAACCACATGAACGAAAATGAATACCACAATTGGACAGCGGTACCCGAATCATTTTGGCCGCCAGATCCAGCATTCGCAGGGGCGTTGGTTTTTGATAAAGCCCCACAGGTACAGAAGGGTAATTACAATGTTATCCCATATGTAACCAGTAGATTTTCGCAAGAGCGAAATGGAGACATTGATACTGATTTTGATTTCGGTTTAGATGCTAGAGCCTCCATCACGCCTACGCTAAATCTAGATTTGACATTTAATCCTGATTTTTCCCAAGCAAGTGCTGATGAGTTAGTGACTAATTTGACACGGTTCAATATCTTTTTACCAGAGCGACGGACTTTCTTTTTAGAGAATAGCGACCTGTTTGCTGATTTTGGATACCCTGCGGCACGACCATTTTTTAGTAGAACTATAGGCCTAGATGCTGATCGTAGAGCGGTACCCATTGTCTATGGAGCAAGGTTGACAGGTAATCTTACTCCTAGTACTCGGATAGGGGTCATGAATATACATCAAGGGAGCAGCTCATCCTCTCCTGCACAAAATCAGACGGCCGTTACAGCACAAAAACTATTTGGTCGTTCCTTTATCAAAGGGATGTTTCTCAATCGTCAAGCCTTTGATGGGGCAGAAAGCATAGAAGATGATTATGGTCGCAATACCAGCATAGAGGCGGCATATCAGAGCAACGATGGGCAGATCGCATTATGGGCGGCGGCGCATCACTCTTTCAAAGCTGATTATGATGACAAAACTGCCTTTTATACTGGAGGATTTACTTTTCAAAACCCTAATTGGAATCTTCTCATTGCATCGGCATTGATAGAGGAAAACTATTTTACAGATTTAGGTTTTGTACAGCGTATAGAAAACTATGACGCAGTAAGAGATACATCGATAAGGCAAGGATTCAATGAAAATGTGGTCAATCTTACCTATACCATGAGACCTCAGTCAGGGCCTATCACTAGGCACAATATTTTTACAGAAAATACTGCATGGTTCAATCTAGATGGTAGCCTCAATGAGCGAAATCATAACCTAGGGTATTCGATTGCGTTCAGGTCTACGGCAGAATTTCGATTCTCACTAAACAATAATGAAACCCATCTTTTGTATCCATTTAGGTTTGTGAGTGAGGGCGAAGCTTTACCCGTTGGGGAATATGAGTTCTCCTTTGTACAAGCATCGTATAGCTCTGATGAGCGGAAGTCTGTTGCATTTGGAATAGAGAGTCGATTAGGAAATTTCTTCAATGGAAATCTCAACCGCTTGGCGGGAAATTTAGATCTAAGATTTAGTAACTGGGGTAGCCTAAGTTTTGGATATCAATGGAATGATCTGTCCTTTCCAGAGGAGTTTGGTAATCAAACGATCACCGCTTGGCTATCGGGTTTAGAAATAGGATTTACCAATAATCTATTTTGGTCCAATGTATTTCAATATGTCGATCAGTCGGAGTATATGGGTATCAATAGCCGGCTGCAATGGCGCTTTGCTCCTATGAGTGACTTATTCATTGTATATGTCGATAACTATGATGTACTCAATGCTCCCATGGGTAGATCTGTAGATGCCAATAATCGAGCATTGATTTTAAGGTTGAATTATTGGTATTAAAGCTTTTAATTAAAATAAAAGGGTATGAAAATTAAATTAATCTTAGCGTTAATACTTTGTTCTCTAATTGTAGCTAATGATATTATATCTCAAGCATCGGACAATAAACCTTTTCAAGATCTTATTGATGCGTCAATGGTAAAAACGATGTTTACTTACGATGTTTATGATTTTATTTGTTCTGATTCGACAAGAACAAGATATGATTTTGATTCTTTAGGTAGAGTAGTGCTGAAGCAAAGGATAACAAAATATAATGCTAGCTATAACTCTTCAGAATACATTGAGAATAGTTTTACAGAGAGAATTGAAAGTGCAATTCATGTAAATATCAAAACTCGATCGAAAGACTCTACAGATCTCACTTCTATATTCTTTGATAATTACATCTATGATGAATATGATAGAATTACAGAATTCAAAAAAAATACTGTTTCTGGGATTTTAGTAGAACATAAGATTTACGACTATGATGACGAAAACCGATTGGTCAAAGTAATACATAGACATGTGCCAAAGAGATTTCGTAGATCTCGTCCTAATGGAAGTATTGATACTTTTCTTTACAATAAGGACTACACCGAGATTTTCCAATATAGAGTGAAAGAAAATGGTACTCTATCGAAATACCCTAAATGTAGAGATATTAAAAAAGAAGAACTGGAGCCAAAAAAAGGGCAGGATATCTTAGAAATTAGTGAAATCGATGACAATAGTGTTCCAAAAAGGAAAGTGTTTAAATTTGATGAAAAAGGCAACTGGTTTTCCTTAGAATCTTATAAAACTAGAGATGGTGTAGAGAAAAAAATATATTCTCGATATCGAACGATAATATATCGCGAGAATTAAAATTAGATAAATTAGACTAGAGGATAATCATCATATTGGGATGAAAAAAAACGACCAACTACTACTAGCAGAGCGATATGTCAACGAGACTCGGCAAAATATTTTTCTTACTGGTAAAGCGGGCACAGGTAAGACCACCTTTGTAAATAATCTCAGAGATACCACTTTTAAGCGTTATGTCGTACTAGCCCCTACAGGAGTGGCAGCCATCAATGCCAAAGGGATGACGATACATTCGTTTTTTCAGCTACCATTTGGCACTCTCAATAGCCCAGAAAAGCAAAAAGAACTCAAGGCACGTAAATACAATAAAAAGAAACGTGCGATTATCAGAAGTATCGATCTACTGATCATTGATGAAATCAGTATGGTCAGAGCTGATGTGATGGATGCTATAGATGATATCTTGCGTAAAATCCGTCGCAGTCAACTTCCTTTTGGTGGAGTACAACTGCTATTGATCGGAGATCTATTCCAGTTGCCTCCCGTGGTTCGATCCGATGAGATACATACGCTTTCTCAAGACTACAATACACATTACTTTTTTGGCAGCAAAGCTCTTCGAGAGTCATCTTTGATTACTATAGAGCTCAAGCATATCTACCGTCAGCAAGCTGGACAATTTGTAGATATCCTCAACGAGGTAAGAAATAATAGAATCTCAGAAAAATCTCTCGCCTTACTCAATGCACAGTATGATCAATCATTTGATTTAGAGTATGATCCCATTATCCTCACA
>JAHDGW010000047.1:12731-15723 GCA_020631635.1 Saprospiraceae bacterium | reverse complement strand
CTTGATCTAAGTGATTATTTTACGTTTATCTAAGAGTGAAAAAAGCTGAAAAAATGCCAACGCCGTAAACAGCACATAGTAATAGGTGAAAAACCTCCAAATGCTGGTGACCAAGTTTAAGATATCATTGGATATAGAATCTTCAAAAATAAGATAGAACGCTGCTTCGGCACCACCACTTGCCCCTGGAGTAGGGACTATAATCATGGTTAGCCATACTAGCCACTGTTTGATATAGATAAGATACCATGTAAAGTCTATGTCTAAAGCCAGTAGTAAAATGAGTAATACACTGAATTTGGAAAACCATTGGGTAATCAATATCAATAGGCTAAGACTAAAAGTAAGTTTCCCTTTTTTAAATATGAACTTAATTATGGATTGAAGTTCGGAGACGCTCTCTGATATTTTTATATAAATATTTCGCAGTTTTAGTTGAAGTCTATAGGGGAGCATATCGATAAAAAAATCGCTTAAACTCCTACCTTGTTTTTTCAATATCAATGACCCTGTGACCAATAAAATCACTAATGAAATCAAAACCCAGCGCTGTTTCCAAATAAAATCTGTGATTCCATAAATGAATATGCTCATACTATCTTGAGCTATCCAAAAACATAACACAAGCCCGATAATATAGAAGCTAAGATCTTCAACAGCATTGAGTAGAATCAAAGTACTTGCTTTAGCAGCGGAGTACCCTTTAGCTAGTAATAGTCCGAGCTTTATAGGTCCTCCACCGATGAGAGTCGGAGTAACGGCACTTCCGAGGTCGGTGGTCACTGCAATCTTAAACGCTGAAGAGAATCTTAGTGGTTGTTTTAGAAAAGAAGTCCAAAGTACTAGTCTTATACTATGACCTAGCCATGGTATCATCAGTAAACCACATATCGAGATGACGTAAGGAAAAGATAACTGACTCGTCTGAACCAATATTTCACGATCAGTGGTAGACAGAAGAAAAATCAGATGACCTACAATTCCAATGCTGATTACGATGATCAGTTTATTCAATATGCTGGATAAGCTAAATGCGCTTCTTCTTTGATTCACTAGATCTGGTATCAATCTGCGATAGCTGTGTATTTCCTATTGATAATGATACTAGTCACAATAGATAATACACAGTAACTCGTAAAAAACAGAGCTCCTGGAGAAAGCCTAGAGTAGTTTAAGGTTTCTACGGCAAAACCATTTTGATTCAAACCTATATCACCAAGCTGCGAAGTGACCAATCCATAAAATCCAATATATGCCATGAACATGGCCACGACAAATACATCTGCCATACTCCATTTTCCAAGATAGAAAATAACAGTTTTTACAAACTTGCTAGACTGTAGTTTTTCGACATATACAAATAGAGTGCTGAGCAGTAACTTGAAAAAAGGAAAGACAATACTAAATAGTAATATGAGTAAACCAACAATTTTTAAATCAATACCTCTCCCCTCTATAAGCGTCCAAGTAACATCTAAGATAGACTTGCTCTGGTAGTATAAAAACTGCTCATCGAAAGCGATACCGTTACCCAAAAGATCCATGCTAAAACCGTTGAGCCTAGCATCGATATCGATCATCGGTAAGGATATGCCCAACCCCAACATTATAATAGAAATAAGCGTAAAAAATAGGATGCTGACCTTAGTACCATTAATGCCAAAACTTATGGCAGCCAGTAGCAATGCACCAAGTAAAAGTCCGTATATAAGTTTGAGCAATCGATCAATTTCGCTCTTAGAATCAGTTATTTGAGATTCAAGAAAAGTATTACATTCTTCATGAGTGCTAGTGTCATAGTATTTATAGAGTGCTTCTCTAGGGTCTACATATTGAGCTGGATTTTCTTCAAATATGAGTTGATTGAGCTCTTGTCTTAGATAGCCTTTGAGCACGTCTTCGTTTTTACGAAGCTCGTCTAGGAGTTGACCTGATATCATGGGTAGCCTAGCTTTGATATCAAATGATTTGAGCGTAGTACCGATGTTATCTTTCACCATTTTGAGCATGAAGGTGTTGATCTTCTTACCACTTTTTTCTTGTTGTTTGAAAAACTCATCTACTATTCTGCCAGACTCAAAGTAGTCTGTATAGACCTGGAGTAAATATCTATTTAGTTCTTTCTGGACTTCACCGTAGACCGCAGGATCTATCTCAAAGTTGTTTATTCTATCTTCGAAAATATCGATGGCTTTATCTTTCCAGAGCTGAATATTGAAAAGCCCATAGTTGATCTTATTGATCTCCGCGAAGTGCTCTTGGTATTGAGTGCTTTGTTTTTGAGCCGAATGTAATTGGAAACTAAAATAGCAGGCCACTGCTAGTAGACCAATGATAATAATAGATGAAACGTATTTCATAGTATGATTTCTCTTATACCATATTTTGAAAGCAAAAATTAGCTTATAGTATAATACTCGATATATGTTTTAAATAACTTATCACATAAGCTACGATAAAAACAATTATCGGTATAATTCATACGAATAAGATCGAGTAAATGTTACGTTAATTTGAAGTAATCTATAATTAAGTTGGTACGCCTAATTGATTTTTACCATATACCCATATAAGCAAAATCACGAATAACGCAATGGCAATCATGATTTTACCAAATGTTTTTCCTTTCTCTCCGTAATTGTGATCTGCTCCACCAGCCATAGTTCAATTTTATTTTGATACTACAAAGAAACGGTATTTTTCAATATACCGTGTAGCTATTTTAAATTTTTGCACATTTCTCTCTTAACCAAGATTTTAAATCTTCTGATAGATGTACCGATAATGCATCATATACTTTGGTATGATAGTCATTGATCCATTTGACCTCAGTGGCATTCAGCATTTTTTGATCAACAGGAGTCATGTCTATTGGAAACAAGGTAATGTTATCATGATAGAGATATCCTTGTTCGTTTTCAGTCGTTACCACTACATTTTCTATACGGATACCATGGGAGCCATCTTTATAGTAGCCTGGTTCGTTGGTGCT
>JAHDGW010000047.1:0-12631 GCA_020631635.1 Saprospiraceae bacterium | reverse complement strand
TTTTGTTCTTCACTAGGTTCACTTAGTGCAAAAGTACGGGTAATATCAGTGGTGCCATCTAGATATTGACCGCCACTATCTACCAAAAGCATACCCTCAGCTTTGATAGTTTTTGCAGTATCCGGCATCGGTCGGTAATGTATGACAGCACCATTACTATTATATCCGATGATCGCATTGAAACTTTCGCCATAGTACCCCTCTTGTTTGGATCTACATTCGGCAAGTTTCATGGCCAGATCATATTCGGTAAAGTGATGACCTGAAGCTAGTGATTGCTCTAGCCAGTAAAAGGCATGTGTAAGGGCAACGCCATCTTTGATCATCGCATTGGTAAAATGCTTAAGTTCTGTTTCATTTTTTATGGCCTTTAGGTGTTTTACAATAGCACTCTTACTAGCAATATTTGGAGTACCTATGCTCTGATAGAGTTTATTATTACAAGATGCTTTGTCTATAGTGATGTGATACTCATTATTGAGATTAGATAGCCAACCGTAGATTTGATCATAAGCTACTACTTCGATATTACTTTCTGCAAGTGTATTTTTCAAATCATCAGTAACTTTGGATAACTCCGTGAATAGATAGTGATGCTCTTTACCTATAATAGCATATGCCACGGCTACTGGATTACTCTCTACATCTCTGCCGCGTATATTGTATATCCAAGCTATTTCATCCAGTGCTGGTATAAGTAGATAGTCACTATCTCCCATTTCTGATTGAGCTGCTTTAATTTTTTCTGATCTCGATGCTCCAGCGTATAGTATATCATGCTCAAAAATTGCCTCTAAGGGTATCGCAGGACGATCGCTCCAGATAGCTTCTATTAGGTCATGATCAGAATTGATATTGATGTTTTTTGGTGTAAATATTGTAGTCAACCGCTCATAGAAACTTTGAGTTTGCACCTCTCCATCAAATCCGATAACCATTCCCTTTTTTAGGTTTTCAGTCAACCATTCGATATGATAAGGTTTGAATTGATTGATCATCTTATGTAACTCAAACTCTGAATCACGGAGTTCATCTTCCGCTTGCAAAAAATATCGAGAATCAGTCCATAGGCCGGCATGATCTTGTGTAACTATCACAGTACCTGCCGAACCTGTAAACCCACTAATCCACTCTCTTGATAACCACCTTGGTGCAGCATATTCGCTGATATGAGGATCGCTGCTCGGTATGATATAAGCATCTAAATTGTGCTTTTTCATTTCAGTTCGGAGCAATTGGAGTTTTTCGTTGACGGTCATAGGATATTCATTATAAATTTTATAATATGTTATTAATCAATCATATTTATATTAAAAAAATTACGAATATGTTTAATTAAAGTTATATTTGGCATTGAATATGTAGGGATCTTCGGATTTTGAAGCTATTTCAGAACTCCATGATCTACATTTTCGTTTTAAATATAAAGTAAATAGCACAGCTAAAGTAAGAGATATGGCATTGATGAGGCAAAGTATGAGTCAAAAAATGTTGCAGAAGCTTTCTCCGCAACAGATTCAGCTTATGAAGCTATTACAAATCCCTACGGCTACATTGGAGCAAAGAATCAAGGAAGAGCTAGAATCTAATCCTGCTTTGGATGAAGGAGACGACTCACAGGAAGTATTTGATCTTGATCCAGATGATGGCTACAACGAAGATGGGGAGGCCAAAGAAGAAAACTTTGAACTAGATGATTACCTCAATGAGTACATAGAGGATGACCCCATTAGCTATAAGATGAAAGCTGATATCTATTCTGACGAAGATGATAAAAAGATGCCAGTAGCAGTAGTGGGCAGTTTTCATGATAGTTTAGAAAGACAGCTTGGAATGCTAAATATGGATTCTGATCGCCATGAAATTATTGCGAAGCAAATCATAGGAAGTATTGATGAGGATGGATATCTCAGACGTGAGCCGATCGCGATCATTGATGATCTCATGTTTTCACAAAATATCGATGCCACAAAGGATGAAATCCTTCTACTACTAAGTAAAATTCAACGTTTTGATCCACCAGGGATAGGAGCTCGCGATTTACAAGAATGTTTGATCATTCAATTGCAAGATAAAATAGATAGAGATGATAGTGATAGTACATATGCAAGAGTATTAGCACTTAGAATACTTGAAAAGCATTTTGAAGAATTTACGAAAAAGCATTATAAAAAACTCAAAAAAGCACTAGGTGCTTCTGATACAGACCTTAAGGATGCGGTGGATGAGATCTTAAAGCTTAATCCAAAGCCTGCTTCTGGTATGGCTATACAAACGGCCACCTCTACCTATGTGGTACCTGATTTTATTATCATGAATAGAGATGGAGAGCTTGACCTTACGCTCAATAGCAGAAATGCTCCCGATCTAAGGATAAATGATCAGTATATGGATATGCTGAAGACTTATAAAGATACCACCAAGGGAAGAAGATCTACTAAAAAAGAACGAGAGGCGGTGATGTTTATCAAACAAAAGATTGATTCTGCCAAGTGGTTTATAGATGCTATCCGTCAACGCCAAGATACATTGTATCGTACGATGTATTCAATCATGCAATTTCAATATGATTTTTTCTCATCGGGTGATGAGCGGAGGTTACGTCCTATGATACTCAAAGATATAGCTGAGATTACAGGTCTTGATATATCTACTGTATCTCGTGTAGCCAACAGTAAATTTGTACAGACGGAGTTTGGTACTCGTAGATTGAAAGATTTTTTCTCAGAGTCTCTACAGACGCAGGATGGGCAAGAAGTATCTACTCTCGAGGTCAAGAATATTTTAGCTGATATTGTAGGAGGAGAAAACAAAAGAAAACCACTGAGTGATGAAAAACTTAAGGATATGCTCCGTGATAAGGGGTATAATATCGCTCGTAGAACGGTAGCAAAATATCGAGAACAGCTAAGTATACCAGTAGCTAGATTAAGAAAGGAATTGTAATAAATTAGCTCTTCTTAGTGTATTGCTTTTGGGCATAGTCCATAGCAGAAAGTAGTTTATGAGCAGCTTCATGTATTTGATCATGACTAATGATCAGCGGTGGTGCCAGTCTAAAGCTCCGATCATTAAATAAAAAATAATCGATCAAAGCACCATTCTCTATAGTTTGAGATACGACATGTTTTAAATACTTTCGTTTGGTTAATTCAACTGCCATCATCAGTCCCGAGCTTCTTACTTCTTTGATAATCGGATGCTTTAACAGACTATGAAAAAGCTCCTCCTTGGCTAATACCTCTTGATGAATTTTTTCATCAGTGATTGTTTTCAATACAGCATGTGCAGAGGCACAGCATACTGGGTTGCCACCAAAAGTTGTAATATGCCCCAGCATAGGTTTTTTTGTAAAAAGATCCATCAGCTCCTTATTGGACACAAATGCTCCAATAGGTAAACCACCACCCATAGACTTAGCAATTGTCATGATATCAGGCACGACATCATACTTTTGATGAGCGAATAAGGCTCCCGTTCTTCCATTACCTGTTTGTATCTCATCAAGTACCATCAGCGTACCCGTCTCGTTGCACCTCTGTCGTACCGCTTTTAGGTAATCATTCTTAGGGGTCTGCACTCCTATTTCTGCTTGTACAGGTTCGAGTATGATAGCGGCAGTATTTTCTGTAATGAGGTGTAATTGTGATTGATCATTGAAGTCGATATGCGAAATGCCCGGTAGACCGGGTAAAAATGCTCTAAGGAAATCATCATCTGATCGTAATGCTTCTGCACCTTGAGTACTACCATGATAGGCATTGCGGCATGCGATGATTTCTGGCCTACCTGTTGCTCTTTTGGCAAGTTTCATAGCACCCTCTATAGCTTCTGCACCAGAATTTACAAAGTATACAGAATCTAAAGATGAATCTAAATAAGAGGTTAGCAATTGTGCATAATGGAGTTGTGGACTCTGTAGATGCTCTCCGTAAACCATCGTATGCATGTAGCTATTCACCTGTTTTTCAATAGCAGATACGATATTGGGGTGCCTATGCCCTAATGAGCTAACAGATATCCCTGAGTTGAGATCAAGGTATTGTTTTTCATTAACATCAGTGATATACATACCCGATGCCTCTTTGACTTCTAGCATAAGAGGCAAAGGAGATGTCTGGGCTACATGGCTGAGAAAAAGAGATCTGGTGTCGATGACTTCTGTTTTTAAATATGGGTAATGTACAAAGGTAGCCTAGACCGCTTAAACATCAGAATTTAATTAAAGCCATTGTTAAGATAAAGCATACTCTATGTTAAATTAATATCACCAAAAACTTTTTTAATCCATAGAAATAACAGTTCTTTAGCAAAGAATTACCAAATTGAAGACGGGCTAGATTTTTAATTAATCTTAAAATTTGAGAATGTTTAGACCCTTAATTTGTATAGTATTTTTATGCTATAGTTGCTTGGTTTTTAGTCAAGTAGAAAAAGATTTGATTCGTTGCGGATCAGATGATTATTTAGAAGATAGATTAGAAAAAGATGAAAAATTCAAGGCGAAATTTCTTGAATGGACTAAAAAATCTAATTACGTAGTAGATGAAAAATCTAAGAAAAGCATCGCCTGTACTGGAGCAAATTCAGTAGTAGTACCGGTTGCTATTCATTATAATGCACCCATTGACTGTTCAGATCCCGCTTGTCTTTTACAAATGGCTAATGCCCAAATACAAGTCCTAAATGAAGACTATAGCGCTACCAATGCAGATTTAAGTTATTATACGAGTACATTAAATGGTATTTGCCCGACGGCCTATCCATTGAGCTATGCGCCCACTGGTGGCGGATCATGTATAAGTTTTTGCCTAGCTACCCAGAATCATCCTGGGGTTTCAGGTCTTGCAGATGGAGAACCCGCAATAACAGTAGGGACATATACTTGGCCCAATACATCTAATGAGTGGTCAGGATACTTAAATATATTTGTAAGTAGTGGTACAACTGCTGGCTTAGGTGGAGGTACTTTGGGTATTTCTGCTTTACCAGGTTCTGCAGATGGGGATGGATTTTTTGTAGGACACGATTATTTTGGTGCTCCAGGTGTATCCTGTACCTCAGGAGCTGCCATGAATACCGGAGCACCGTACAATTTAGGTCGTACTGCCACTCATGAGGCTGGTCATTATTTTGGTTTATACCATACATTTCAGGGAGGATGTGGAGACGGAGATGCTAATCCTCCATTACCTGCGGGAGCACCTGCTACAACAATAAACGATACGCCGGCTCAGGCGGCTGATACAGGTGGTTGCCCCAATGTAACAAATTGTGGTTCTGCGCCTAACTCTTGTGGAGGACAGTATACACCATTTTGGAGTTATATGGATTACTCTAATGATGCATGTCTGGTGATGTTTTCAGAAGATCAACATAATGTTATGAATCTTTGGGGCAATGCTCTTCCATGGGCAAGTAATACAACTGTTTGCAATGCAGCCAATAATCCTACGATGGCAAGTTGCCCAGTACCGCCGTGTCAAAATGGAGTGCAAGATGGTAATGAAACTGGAGTAGATTGCGGTGGTCCTGACTGTGATCCATGCCCAGTAATGGTATCTTGTGACGATACCAATTCTGGTGCTATTACTTTTACAGATAGTGGTGGAACTGGTGGAAATTATAGTAATGGAGAATCATTAACATATCAATTTTGCTCTACTAATGGAAATCCACTAACAGTGACATTTTCATCGTTTTCTACAGAGTCAGCAACTGGAACTGGTGTAAATGGTACAGGCTGTTGGGACTATCTATCAGCATATAATGGTAATAATGCATCTGCTCCCTTATTGGGTAATTATTGTGGTACTACGATACCAGGCCCAATAACATCCAGTAATACTGATAATTGTTTATATTTTACATTTTCCTCTGATGGTTCCTTTACTCGACCAGGATGGGAGGCGCTTGTAACTTGTGGTATTATACCTACCTGTAGTGATAATATAATGAATGGTCTAGAAACCGGGGTAGATTGTGGAGGTCCTGATTGTCCTGCATGTCCATGTACTGATTGCTGCCAACCTAATGCTGTAGATTCTGGTGGAGAGGCCGGAGGATATAGTAGTAATGAAATATCGACGTGGACCTACTGTCCAGACGATGCTGGAGATATGCTCTCTATAACCTTTACATATATAGATATTGAAACCTCAGGAGGAGGAGGTTCTAACGGTGCTGGTTGCTGGGATTATCTTGAAATTTTTGATGGATGTGATACTAATACTACTAATTCTCCTTCACTAGGGCAATACTGCGGAGAAGAAAGTGGAGACGGTGGAACGCCCTCTAATGCGGCAAGTGAAATCAGTGTAGGTGATGTATTTACTCCAAGTGCAAGTAATGCAAGTGGTTGTCTGACATTCCAATTTACCTCCGATGGGTCAGTAAATGAGACAGGATGGATTGCCGAAATAAGATGCGTACCATCTAATTTTAGCGGAGCCGATTCTTGTCCATCTAGTAACGCTACTGGTTCTAGTTTAGCTTTTTCTACTTCCATGGATAATACATGTGCATATCAGCAATCATTATCAGATATTTCTGATTTCAATTTAAAATCTGATGATTCATACCAAAATAGATCTGTATGTTCAGCAAATACACCAGGAGGCTCCAACCAAATGTTATATATCATAGAATGCGATACTGATGGAGTAAATGGTGAAGATTTATCCGTTGATGTAACAGAAGATGCAGGTGCCGCATTAGGCGGTATTGATGCCGCATTATATGGACCAGTGACTGGTGTTTGTCCAAATTTCACGGGTGGATCATTTGTAGCTTGCGATGACAATAGCGATGGTAATGTTACCGTAAGTACAACCGTAGATGACGGAGAAGTTTATATCCTAGTTGTAAATACTGAAAATGAAGGATCATTTACTGTGGCAAGTACTTCGGCGTCACTTCCAGTAGAGCTCATTGACTTTTCTGTAAAGTCAAAAGGTCAAGATGCAATATTATCTTGGAGTACGGCTTCTGAGCTTAACAACGAAGGATTCATTATACAAAGAAGTAAGGATGGTCTATCTTTTGAAGATATTGGCTTTGTCAAAGGAAATGGCACTACTACACTACAGTCAGATTACATTTACCAAGATAAAGGCCTTGATTCGGGTACTTATTATTATAAACTAAGTCAGAGCGACTTTGATGGTAAGCTTACCGAAAGTGGGATAAGAACCTTACAAATAGAGTCATCAGAGATAAAACTTAGGTTATTCCCAAATCCATCAACGGGTCAGATGACCATAGACGGTCTTACAGATGATGCTCAAGAATATCAGGTGTTTGATAAGTTGGGTAGAATGGTTGCTAAGGGACTAATATCATTAGAAAAAAATCAATTAGATTTTTCTGAACTTAAAAATGGTGTTTACAGACTGGTCACTTCCTCTGGTGAAGAAACATCCATTCTACATATGGTTATTTTAAAATAAAAATCTGCAATCATAATTTGAATGGGATGATGCTATCTTCGGGATAAGTGTCATCCCATTTTTAATTAACCCGTTAGATTTCTGTTAAAGATGAAGTCGGTTGATACTTTAATCCTAGCGGGCTTCGTATTTTTAAAGGATAATCTAAAAATTGCTATGAAATTTATAAGTAGTCTTTTTCTTTTGATCTGTATATCGCTGAGTTCTTTCGATACTAATGCTCAGGGTATTGAGTTTTTTCATGGTACATGGGAGGAGGCGCTTGAGCAGGCACAGGCAGAGGACAAGCTCATATTTGTGGATGCATATGCCAAATGGTGTGGCCCATGCAAGGCAATGGCCAAAAATGTATTTACAGATGCTGAGGTAGGGCAATTCTTCAATTCTAAATTTATCAATATGAAAATTGATATGGAAGAGCCTGAAAGTATGACCTTTAAGAGATCGTTCAGTGTATCCGCTTTCCCTACCTTATTTTTTATCAATGGAGATAATGAACTAGTACATAAAGCAGTGGGTGCTAAGAAGTCTGCAGATCTTATTTTGCTTGGAAAATCAGCTATTAAGAAGTACGATAGAAGTGGTAAATATGAAGAAGCTTACCTAGAGGGTGATCGCAGCTATGATCTTGTATATGCGTATGTCAAAGCACTTAATCAGGTAGGCAAACCTTCTTTAAAAATATCTAATGAATATTTAAGTTCAAAACCAAAGATAGATGATGCTCAGAAAGCTAAATTTCTTTTTGAAGCCTGCGTAGATAGTGATAGTAAGTTGTGTAAAGAACTAATATCCTACAAGGAGTTTATCATTAAAACAGAAGGCCAGGCATCGTGGGATGAAAAGATAGCCGGTATGAGTTGGAATACCGTACAAAAGGCAATAGAGTTTGAATATTTTGAACTAGTAGAGGAGGCTATTGAGGTTATGAAAAATGAACATTCTTCAGCAAAGTCTTTTGAGTTAGAAGCACCTATGATGTACTATGCAATGATGAAAGATCTAGATGCTTACAAAACAACAAGTAAAAAATATTTTAAAAAACATGCCAAGAAGAATGAAACTGACCTGGTAGCATTAATCAATCAGATCAATGAGCACTTCAAGGATAATGAGGAGTTAGAAGCTAAGAATATTGAATATGCCAGACAGTTAGTTAAGCTAAATAATAATGAAGCTAACTACGTTATATACTGCCAAACGCTGTATGAAGGTGGAAAAAAAGATGAAGCACTTGCAGAATGTCAACAAGCTCTCAAGTATTTTGAGTCACAAAATAAGCAAGCCCATAAACTACTTGCCTTAAAAAGATACCTAGAGAGAGTCTAAGTGAACAAAAAGCTACTATTGAGAAATATTGCCACTATACTACTCATTTTCGGATATCTATTGGCGCAGAGCCAAGGGGTAGACTTTATTGTCAATGACTTCAAAAAAGCTCAAAAAGTAGCTCAGCAGGAATCTAAATTGATTTTTATCGATACCTACGCTAGTTGGTGTACCCAATGCAAAAAAATGGATGTACTTTTTCAAGATCCAGAAGTTGCATCATTACTCAATCAGGGTTATATCAACCTTAAGGTAAATATGGATCAAAAGGATCAGGCCAATCTCCTGAATAGATACTACAATATATTTTTCCTTCCTACATTGATCTTTAGTGATCAGGAGGGTAATGTATTTTATCAGATGGATCGAGCCATGAATAAGCAAGATTTCATTAGTGCTATAAAAAGCATAAATCCTAATGGATATAGCACCAATGCACGATCTACTTATCAAAGTAATCCTTTTGGTGGAAATACCTTAGCTAAGGCTCCTGTTACCAAGCAAAAGTCGAAAGAAGTAGGCAAAAATAAAAAAGTAGAAAAGAAGATAGTGGAATCGATACCGCTAGAAGATCATGACCCATCTACCGAAAAGATACTACATGTACTAGATGAGACAGCAGGCATGCCACCGCCCGTGCTCTATCAGGAGGCTTATTTTAGAATGCAGTTAATGGATGGTAGTGAGCAAAGTACAGCTCAAGCATACCTCAAAACACAGAAAGATTGGTCTACTGAGAAGAATATGAGATTTATTCATGATTTTTTGGTGACTACAGATTCTTATGAGTTTGACTATTATATCATCAATCGGCATAAATTCAAGGAATTAATAGGAGAGCAACAAGTAAATCAAACGATACAAATTCTAGTAAATAGAAAATTGTATCAAGGTTTTCCCCGGCCCGATTTTAAGGAGTCCAAGGCATTACTCTCTTATATAGATCCGCAGATGAGTAGGGTAGAGGCTTTACGTTATTACGTAATCAGAACAATGCTAGATGATGACCGTGAGGAGTTTAAAAAATACGCATCTCAATATTTGCGCAGTGTAAATGCCAATGATGATAGAGTATATGCCAAACTTGCCAACATAGCTCTATATGAAGCCAAAGAAGAGGCAAGTTTAGATATTGCCATAGATCAAATCAATAAGGCAATAAGTCTGAAAGATAATAACCATCAATACTATTTTACAAAGGCTAATTTACTACTCCAAAAAGGAGTAAAATCAGCAGCTCGTAAAGCGGCGCAAAGATCTCTTGACTTGGCCATGAATCAAGGATTACCTCTTACCAATATCAATAAATTAATTTCTAGAATAAATAAGCTATAGATCGAGAACCACTTCAATGGCGCAATGATCTGAGTGAACGGCTAGAGTATGATGCTGGGATGAGACGATACTGTCTTTTATGGCATCATCTACTGAGAGATAGTCTATTCTCCAGCCTTTGTTTTTGCCTCTAGATCCTGCTCGGTAGCTCCACCAGCTAAACTCTATTTGATCACCGTTTTTGTATCGATATGCATCCGTAAACCCACTATCAAACCACTCTGTAAGCCATTGCCGCTCCTCTGGTCTGTATCCAGATGGATTATCTTTACGAGTCGGATTATGAATGTCTAATTCTGTATGTACGATATTGTAATCTCCTACCAAGATAACGTTGGGATGTTCTTTTCTAAATTCATCCATCCAAGGGCGAAGGTCATGTAGAAAATCCATTTTAAACTGATGCCGTGCATCACCACTAGACCCAGAAGGAAAGTAGCAATTGAGCAGCGTAAATTTATCAAAATGACTGATAAGTACTCGACCCTCAGCATCGTACTTTTCTATGCCTATACCAGCGGTAACTCGGTTAGGTTTCATTTTAGAAAAAGTAGCAACACCGCTATATCCTTTTTTTACTGCAGAATGCCAATCACTATGATAGCCTAATGCTTCTATCTCCGTAAGATCTACTTGCTCTCGATGAGATTTTGTCTCTTGAACGCAAAATATATCAGGTTTTTCTGCCTTTAACCAACCTACGAGATCTTTTTTAAGTGCAGCTCTGATACCATTCAGATTATAACTTATAATTTTCATTTGATGAGCTTATATTTTCGGAAGGTCAGCTTGTGTCCATCCCATATCTTCCAATGTATGACCAACTTTAAGATTAGAGAGTTTAGCATCCATAGGGCCTATTTTATGATCAGTGGCTAGCCACATTCCTTCATATTGCTTCCAGTTTTCCCAACTGGCATACATGCCTCCCATTGGGATAATACTTACCCACATTTTATATCCAGTGGGTCGTTTATTGGTATCAAGTAGCCAGAGGTATTTATCTCCTGGTGTAACACCGCCACTCTCATAAGTGATCATGAGACCATGCTCTGCCTCGTCAGTATCTACAATCGATCTACTAGTACCAGGATCAAATAACTTGAATGGAGCAAATAACCAAAATGAATCATTGCACCAGTTACTCCAGGCAGTATCGGTAATGACTTTTTTCTGTTCGTCGGTGATATTCTTAGGAGTGATTACGACTCTCTGATCAGTATCCATGTCTAGGTAAACTTCATTACCATTCCAACTTACCCAAGCATCATTTTCTAGTTTATCATATTTGTAACTATTGGCTCCTCTAAAGAATGTCCACTGATAATATCGTGTAGTATCATAAGCTTCTTTATTGAGACTTTGGAGCATTTCTGTGGCCAGCACATCTGCCTGCGAACTTGGTTTTTCTACAGGCGGAGATTCATTAAACAACAAATAGAGAGTGGCTAATATTACGATAGCAATAATGGCAAGTATACCAATGAACTTTAATACCTTTTTGATCATGAGGATTTATTTAACTATAAAAGTAACTAGTATTTTGACATTGAGTTTAAAACCTATAATAAGTACTATCTTCGAAGAGCGTTTTATTTAAGATTATGTATAAAAATAAGAAGGTCGTCGTCGTATTACCAGCATACAATGCTGCACTTACTTTGGAGAAAACATATCGAGAGATTCCCTTTGATCTAGTGGATGAAGTGATCCTTTGCGATGATGCAAGTAGTGATGACACAGCAGACTTAGGCCGTAGATTAGGTATACAACATATCATTGTGCATGATATCAATAAAGGCTACGGGGGTAATCAGAAATCACTATACAATAAAGCACTTGAGCTAGATGCAGATATTGTGATTATGCTTCATCCCGACTACCAGTATACGCCATTACTGATACCTAGTATGATCAATATTATCGGGGAGGGACTCTATCCCGTAGTATTAGGATCAAGAATATTGGGTAAAGGAGCTCTAAAAGGAGGCATGCCTTTGTATAAATATATTGCCAATAGGTTTTTGACCTTAAGTCAAAATATATTGATCAACTATAAGCTGTCCGAATATCATACGGGCTATCGTGCTTTCAGTAGAGAAGTGCTACAGTCTATCAACTTTAATGCAAATTCAGATGATTTTGTATTTGATAATCAAATGCTTTCTCAGATCATCTATAAAGGATTTGATATCGGTGAAGTCACTTGCCCTACGAAGTATTTTGAAGAAGCATCTTCCATCAATTTTAGAAGATCTATGAAGTATGGCTTAGGGGTACTTGGAGTATCAGTACGACACTTTTTTAAACGATTAGGATTAGGAAATTCTCCGATTTATAAGTAGCACTTATCGACGATATCTGACGTATCTTTTATATTAAGAACTAATTACTTTATTTTATCAGCTGGCTTAGAATCCCATCTGTTTATCCCAAATGAATTTAGATAATCTTCGAGACCCAGTAGTCCATTCCACAATCGTAAAGAATCTATTTTGACGGTATCTTTAATAGGATAA
>JAHDGW010000413.1 GCA_020631635.1 Saprospiraceae bacterium | reverse complement strand
GGTAATGCACAATCTTGATAGTAATACAATTACAAAGGCTGCGGATTCTTCAAGATCGGCTAGCTCCAAGATATATCGAATAGTGGCCGGCATGGCTGCAGTATTACTGATAGGTGCATTGGTATGGAGCCTCAATCGCTATGATGATCTGGAACAGGAGTATAATGCTTTATCCTCTGATTGTGAGACCATTCGTCAAGATCAAGAGACTAAGAATCAATATTTTGCAGCGCTGACGGACATCAGATATAAGCAAATACCAATTGCGGTGACCTCTGAAGAATTCCAATCAGAAATAGTACTATTTAATAATGCTGAAGAAGAAAAGAATATCCTATTGGTAAGGGCATTGCCAGAGCTAGCTAGTAATGAAGCGATCCAATTATGGTCATTGAAACCTGATCAAGCTCCGATTCCTTTAGATGTAATACAGTCTGATACAGAGGCACTCGTAGAAGTGTCTTTTGAAGATGCTACAGCTACATATGCAATTACGATAGAAGATCGAGCAGGTGCTCAATCACCCAACCTTGATAAGTTGATCGGTACATTCTCCGTATTGTAGAGATAAGTAGTATTCAGTCAATACGAGATACTTTACGATGAGTACAAATGATTAGCTTTTATAACTTACTATCTATTAAGCTATGAACTATATCGGGATTGAGTAGAGTAGAAGTATCACCAAGATTAGCGGTATCATTAGAGGCTATTTTCCTTAAGATACGTCGCATGATTTTACCTGATCGAGTTTTAGGCAGACCTTGCGTAAAATGGATTTGATCAGGTTTTGCAATTGGTCCAATTTCTTTAGTGACCACATCACGAATTTCTTTTTTGAAATCATTATTAAGCTCCTTGCCTTGAGAAATTACATAAGCGTATATTCCTTGTCCTTTGATATCATGAGGATATCCAACTACTGCTGATTCTACGACATGAGGATGCTCATTGATTGCATTTTCTACCTCGGCAGTACCCATTCTATGACCCGAGACATTGATGACATCGTCTACACGTCCTATAACTCTTATTCTGCCATCTGCATCACGTCTAGCACCATCGCCCGTAAAGTACATATCCTGAAAAGCTGAAAAATATACTTGTCTACATCGTTCATGATCTCCATAGGTCGTACGTATGATTGAAGGCCATGGATGTCGGATGCATAATAGTCCTTCTACATCATTTCCTTCTATAACTTCACCCTCGGTATTGACCAATACTGGTTGTATTCCTGGTAATGGGTAAGATGCAAAGGTAGGTTTGGTATCGGTAATACCAGGCAATGGTGTAATCATGATCCCTCCTGTCTCTGTCTGCCACCAGGTGTCTACAATCGGCGCCTTTCCTTTTCCTATATGCTGATCATACCAATTCCATGCTTCTTCATTGATGGGCTCTCCCACAGATCCTAATACACGAATGGAAGATAAATCGTATTTAGCAGGCCATTCGTCTCCTTTGGCCATCAGAGCTCTAATAGCTGTAGGAGCGGTATAGAATTGATTGACCTTATGTTTTTCACATATTTCCCAAAACCGACCTGCGTTAGGGAAGGTAGGTACTCCCTCAAACATCATAGTGGTAGCTCCAGCAAGGAGTGGTCCGTATATGATATAGGAGTGGCCTGTAATCCAGCCTATATCTGCGGTACACCAATAGATATCTCCATCTTTATATTGAAATACATTGCGAAAACTATAGCATGTATATACCATATATCCACCGACGGTATGCACGACTCCTTTGGGTTTTCCAGTAGATCCAGAGGTGTATAAGATAAATAGCATGTCCTCACTATCCATAGGTTCAGCGGGGCACT
>JAHDGW010000046.1 GCA_020631635.1 Saprospiraceae bacterium | reverse complement strand
TAGGTATAATACTTTGTTTAGCATGCGCTGGATATGAGCTTTTATCACAGACTAGAAAGTCATTTAACAACGATAGTTTGAGATTAGATGGGTATTATTATACTATAGGTAAAGAATTCCCAAATGGCTTTAATCCAGACTACGCAGATGGTTTTTTCTTAAATAAAAATGGTGTCTTTTTTAATATCATTCATGGTGCCATAGATTCGAATTTAGATAATGTAAGAATATTAGAAATCCTTGACGAAAGAGTAAAAAGAACTTCAGATCAGATAGAACGTTATACGGATAATAGACCAGACTGGGGGGTATTTAATATTGAAAATTCATACATTACTATTGAAAGCTGGGAATTTGCAGCAGGAGGAGGAGCCTATCCAACTAAAACTCTTCGAGGAAGCATAGTTAATGATACAACGATTCACATTCATGAAATAGTAGGAGCTTACCCCAATAATAAAGGCGGAATTAAAAAAATAAAATCACTAGATGAAACTTACCATTTTAGGAAGTTCAGCCCCAAACCAGATAGTATTAATATTTTTATAGAGTAGGGAGAAATTGAAGAAGAAATTTTAGACTTTAAATAACATCCTAATTACCTAAAAGAGTTAAAATGAAAATTAAGTTAATGTCGATCTATTTTGTATTCTTACTTGCCAGCTGTAACTATACTTCAACTTCATTTTTCATCGAAAATAAATCCGATACTAAAATTTACTTTGATGCTACGGCAATAATTCCTCATAGGCTTACTTTAAACACTCAATCATTTCAAGTTGCGCCCCGGGAAAGTGTACTTCTTCGACATGTTGACCTATCCCCTTCTGCAGATATCACTAATCTTTTCACAGAAATTATTTTCAAGAATTACACTGTTGACTCACTTACTACTCCAATGAATCCAGCAAATTGGATCGAAAAACCCAATGAAAATGGTAATAGAACCTTCATTTATACTATTGACTAAAATACGCTTATGCAGTTTTGAAAGTACAAAATGAGTTTAATACATGGAGGTATAACACCTCAACTATCAGTACTATTTGCCATACCTAAAAATACTTTATATAAATAAAAGCTTGATATGTGTATTTGTGTACCTTTGAGCTTTAATAACCTGAGACTATATTTTTATAGTCTTCAACAAGCTCAAGATGGCTGTAGATGTTATATTAGGATTACAATGGGGTGATGAAGGGAAGGGAAAAATTGTTGATTTCCTTGCTGATAAATACGACTTAGTTTGTCGGTTCCAAGGCGGACCTAACGCGGGCCATACCATCAAGATTGGTGAGGATAAATATGTACTCCATACGGTACCTTCAGGTATTTTCAGACCAAACGTGCAAAATGTAATCGGTAATGGTGTAGTGATAGACCCTATCACTTTGCTCAAAGAGCTGGCAAAACTAGACCAGGCCAATATCCCATATCGTGATCGTCTGTATATTGCCAATAAGGCTCACCTTATCCTGCCTACACATCGTATGCTCGATGCCGCATCCGAAGCAGCTAAAGGAAAAGAAAAAATAGGCTCAACCCTCAAAGGGATAGGACCTACTTACATGGATAAGACTGGTCGTAATGGTCTACGTATCGGAGATATACATCAGAGTAATTTTTCAGAAAAGTACGAAGCGCTAAAGAAAAAGCACCTCAGTTTGCTAGGTCTATATCCAGAAATAGATTTTGATCTAGAAACACAAGAGAAAGAGTGGCTTGCTGCCGTCGAGACGGTACGTGGATTAAAAAATGTGGATGGCGAATATTTTGTGAATAAAGCCTTGAAAGAAGGGAAAGCAGTACTGGCAGAAGGAGCGCAGGGATCCATGCTAGATATTGACTTCGGTACGTATCCATTTGTTACTTCTTCTAATACGATCACTTCAGGGGTTTGTAATGGATTGGGCATAGCTCCACAGCAGATTGGTGAAGTCATCGGTATCACTAAGGCTTATTGTACTCGAGTAGGATCAGGACCGTTTCCTTCGGAGTTATTTGACGAGACAGGAGCTGAGCTTCAAAAACATGGTATGGAATTCGGTGCTACTACCGGTAGACCCCGTCGATGTGGCTGGATAGATATTCCCCAACTGAAGTATACGATCATGATCAATGGAGTAACCCAGATGGTACTGACAAAGCTTGATGTGCTCAATTTCTTTGATAAGATCGGTACCGTAGAGCAATATATAATTGATGGAAAAACCACCGATGAAGTCCCTTACGACCTATGTATTGATGGCTTGACGAGTGAGGTCAACTACTACGAAGGTTGGAAAAAAGATGCTCATATGACGGATGAAGGAGTATTGCCAGATACTGCAGCAAGCTATGTAAACCATCTTGAGCAAATACTGGATACTAAAATATCAATCGTAAGCGTAGGACCCGAAAGAGATCAGTTGATTACAAGAAGTTAATTGCGGTGAGATTATTTTTCTGCGATTACGATATATTGATACTTTAGGGATTGATCATCCGATTCTATAAGCGTATATCCTGCATCAATCAATACTTGCTCTACTTCCGACAGATGCATTCTATAGGCAGTAGGTGGAGCTAGTTGTTCATCGATACGTTTCATTTTGAAATCCATAATGAGTATAGATCCACCGTCTTTCAATTTTGAGGTAAGTGCCGATAAATAAGCTTTTCGATTGGAGATATAAGGCAAGGTATTGACCATCAGTATATGATCTACCTCTTCATCAGCAAGGCTGGAATCATCAGGGGTTGCCAATCTAGTTTCAAATCTCGATGCATATATCTGACTTAACTCCTGGCTAAATTGATCCATCATATTGATCATCATCGTATCGATATCGATGGCGATAACTTTTGATGCTTTAGGGACTAATCTAAATGAAAAATAACCAGTGCCCGCACCTATATCAGCAATCACTTTTTCACTTATATCTCCGAGTTTATTGATGACTAGATTTGGCTTTTGCCAAGCCGCTCTACCCTGCTCTTCCGTTACCGGAACTTTTATATTATCGCTGTCACTAGGATATTTAGCAGATCGATTATTTTTCGGAGTAGGAGCTTCTGATACTTCATTATAAACGCAAGAAGTATATATACAAATGAAAAAGAAAAATATCAACCAAGGACTTCGCATATCTTAAATTATGAATATTTATAGATGTCAGTCATGATTTGCTCTAGTTTTTTTCGGATCACCTTGTGCTTTTCTTCAAAACCATTCACAATAACTGAGAAACTGACCCATTTACCTCTCTTATTTTTGATATAACCAGTGTAACTCAATACCCTACTCATAGAACCACTTTTGGCGAAAACTCGCCCTCTAGCAGGACTACCTTTAAACATGCCGGCCAGGGTGCCACTCGCCCCACCTTTGGGAAGTAATTTTATGGTATTTTCTAGTCCATTCTTGTCTGCATACTTTTGTAAAAAATTGGCAAAGAACAGACTGCTTACATTATTCCTTGCCGATAAACCGCTCCCATCCTCCATATGAAGTGAACTCGTCTTTACTTTCATTTTACGGAGATACTTTTTGAGGATATACATTCCTATCGTACTCTGCCCTTCAGTGCCTTTTTCAGCACCAAGTTTTTTGAGTAGACTCTCGCAGTACAGATTATTTGATTCTGCATTGGCTCGTTTAACAATATCTCTGAGGCTTGGAGATATAGCATGATCTAGTGTCATTCTACGCTTGTTGGAGTCTTCAAAATTGGCTCTTGCCTGTTGAGACTTTATTTTATTCTTATGCAATGACTCTTGCAATAATTGAGCTACGAAAAGTGGAGGATCAGGTATCGATCCCTTGATCGTAAATGTGCCGCTCCCTTTAGGTATAGTACCCACGATACGCTTATAAAAGTTGTAAGGACCACCAAAAATATACGCATTGTCTCCAGTTCCAGTACTGTCGATCATGACTTCATTAGAGAGTTGTAAGTTGGGAATTTTGGGCTCGGCGTATTTCATTTTCGCCCTACTTCCTATCGTACCTTTATTATTGAAGGCTATACGGTATTGATTTTCATTGATATTGAGCCCCCATGCTCCAGCTGCATAATAGTTACCTAAATCATTCCATTGCCACGATGGACTTATGGGGTAACTATTAAATACGCTCTCATCCGCTATAATATCGCCATCTATACAAGTAATACCCTCTCTACGTATCGCTTTGACCCATCGATCCATGAGCTTCTTATAGTCTGGTATACTGTCAAACTTATACGTACCTAAGGTAGGATCACCACTTCCGATAATGTATATATTCCCGTCCAAGGTGCCATCTGCTTGGATTTTTCCATCATAGGCAAGCTCTGTATCAAACTTAAAATCATCTCCCAAGATGTCAAGCGTTGCCATCGTGGTAATCACCTTGAGTGAGGAAGCAGGTATCAAGACTTTATTTTCATTGAATCCAGCTACTTGCTTTCCAGTGTTCAATTCAACTACGGATATACTTAGATTGGCATGCTTAAAGTATGGGTGACCTGCATGTGCAAAAAGCTTGGACTTTAAGGTGTTTTGGGAAGATAATACCGATGGATATCCTACTAGCAACACGATCAAATAAAAGAATATTCTCATTTTCATATCACTCTTGTCCTATATGAAAAAGTGCATCGCCGGCATTGACCACGCTCGCATTATTATGACCAATGATATGACCATCTCGATCTGCAAACACAGAAAATTCTTTACCTCCAAAGGGACTCTTAATCATGGCTAATGGCTCTCCCTTTTTTACATAATTTCCAGAGCTTTTTGACCAAATAAATAATCCTGAATGCGGTGATCTGATCCAGAAAGTACGGTTGAGGTAAGTGTACTGCTTATCTTCTTCATGTACTGAAGTATCCATTTTCAAATAACGCAACACATTACGCATTCCTTGATATCCTCGGTCAATGGCGTAACCATCTAGCCTTACTGATTCTCCACCTTCATAGACGAGTGTTGAGATCCCTAGACCATGTGCAACTTTGCGAAATGACTTAGGGATAACTGGTTTTTCGATGATATATGGGGCATTAAATGCTTTGGCTAGTTCAAGTGATTTTTGGTCACCTTTGGTCAGTCTGATCTGAGGATAATTATACCTAGAAGCTCCCCCAGTATGGTAATCTATGGCCACATCTACAAAAGGGATAATCTTTTTGGTCAACGTACGAGCTACTCTGGATGCTAGTGATCCTTTAGAATTTCCTGGAAAATTTCGATTAACATCTTTTCCATCTGGCACCTCTCTACTGAAATTTATAAAGCCAAATACGTTCAACAATGGGATGGCAATGACGGTACCTCTTATGATATTATCAAAAGCTCCTGAGTCGACACTTTTACGTACAATCTCTACCCCATTGATCTCATCACCATGCACTCCGCCTTGTACGAGTACCACAGGGCCTGGGTTTTTACTCCTAAATATATGTGCAACGATATTGATTCTCGTATCTGATGGTAGGCGTCCTACCTTAATATCTACTACTGCATGTTCGCCAGGGTAAATTTCAGTTTTATCAATAATAATGGGATCTCCGTGTTCAAAATCTAATATTGGAGTCATCTTCTATAATTCTTTTCCACGTACTCAATAATCTTATCTGCAATGCTCACTTTAGTAGTCGTTTCTATACCTTCCAATCCGGGAGAAGCATTGACCTCCAGTATCAAAGGTCCTGCGCTAGTCTGTAACATATCTACTCCTGCAATGGGCAGGCCCATCACTTCTGCTGCTCGTATCGCGACTTCTTTTTCATGATCAGTCAAAGATATCAATGATGCGGTAGCTCCACGATGCAGATTACTTCTAAACTCCCCCGCTTTAGCCTGACGTTTCATAGATCCTACGATAGTACCATCTACAATAAAAACTCTCACATCGGCACCCTTTGCTTCTTTGATAAACGCTTGGACCATTACTTTTTGCTTACTCTTATAGAAGGCTTCCAATATAGATTCCGCATTCCGATATGATTCAGAAAGGATGACCCCGAGTCCGTGAGTGCCTTGTACGAGCTTAATCACAAATGGTGGTTGACCGATTTCACGGCTTATTCCTTTTAGGGATTCATAGTTATTGGAAAGGGCTGTCTTAGGCACTGGTATTTTAGCAACAGCTAAGGCTTGCAGGCAGCTTACCTTATCCCTAGCCAATAGTAGCGCATTGGGGTCTAAACTGCTAAATACTCCTTGACCCAGAAATTGACGTATTACGGCCGCTCCATGAGAGGTAGCGCTCGTACCAATGCGAGGAATAATAGCATCGATATTCTTGATTCTATCTCCATGATATATGACTTCAAGCTTCCCATTATCTATGACTAGATCGCATTGCATATGATCTACTACCCTGACCTTGTGTCGTCTCCGTCTACAGGCTCTGACTAGACTATCTGTACTGTACAATGCAGGGTTTCTCGATAGTATTAGTATATTCATGACAAGTTAATGTGCTGATAGTGATCTTATCTGCAAGATATCAATAAGCTTGCAATGATGCTCAATATCCCAATAAATAGATAATGAAGTGATTCAAAAAATATTTCTAAATCCTACGATCAAAGCGTTGACAATCAAATACTATACGAATACATACATCAGTAGCGATGGCTATAGATAAGAAAAATATGTTTTATTTTTTGACAATATAGCTTCTACTTATGCTGATCGACATAGTTACTAAACCACTTCAATGAACAACAATACTAAACTTAACAATAAGAAAACAATAAATGCATGGGCGCTCTTTGACTGGGCCAATTCTGCCTATGCGCTAGTCATCAGTACTGCCATATTTCCTGTATATTTTATTGCCAATACGCCTGAGACAATTTCATTCTTAGGTGCGGAGATTCCAGATAGTGCATTTTATTCATATGCCGTAGCTTTTGCCTATGTGTTGATTGCTATCATGTCACCTTTACTTTCTGGAATGGCTGATTATGGAAAAAGTAGGCTTCGGTTTCTTAAGATATTTACCATTATTGGTTCGTTGAGTTGTATCGCCTTGTATTTTTTCAAAGGTCAACCTGAACTATGGTTAGGGACATCCGCCTTCATATTGGCAACTATTGGTTTTTCTGGAGGTATCGTTTTTTATAATGCTTACTTGCCACAAATAGCCACTGAAGATCAGTATGACCGAGTCAGCGCTAAGGGATTTGCATTTGGGTATTTTGGAAGCGTCATTCTCTTAGCTATTATCCTATGGATGGTATTGAGTCCTTCAACCTTTGGTATAACGGATGAAGGGTTACCTGCAAGAATAGGCTTTGTTTTGGTTGGTCTTTGGTGGATAGGCTTTGCCCAATATTCTTTTAAGCATTTACCTAAAGGTGAAAGTGTAAAGAAAGTCAAAGGCCTATTCTCAAAAGGGTTTAATGAAGTAAAAACCGTTTTTTACAAGATAAAAAAACGGCCGAATATGATGACCTTCATGATCTCATTCTTCTTCTATTTTGCTGGGGTACAGACGATCATCAATCTTGCGACAGTTTTTGCAGAGAAGCAACTCAATTTCGGAAGCGCAGAATTGATTGGCATTGTACTTATACTACAATTAGTGGCTATCGGAGGAGCGTATCTCTTTGCATGGATTTCAGATAAAACAAGTAATAAATTTTCCTTGACCAGCATGGTTATTATTTGGATAATCATCTGTATCGTTGCCTATTTCACTGAAGGCAAAACGCTATTTTACTTCCTATCAGGTATGGTAGGGCTGGTAATGGGCGGTATACAATCCCTATCTAGATCCACGTATTCCAAAATGATCAATGAATCACAGGATCAACTCACAAGTTATTTCAGCTTTTATGATGTACTCTATAAGTTATCCTTGGTTATAGGCACTTTCCTTTTCGGATTTGTAAATCACATCACTGGTAATATTAGGTACTCTGTATTGACTCTTGGTCTTTTATTTGTAATCAGCTTAGTACTCCTCAGAATGGTAGATTTTGACAAAGCTAGTCAGCACTAATCTTGAAATTCAAAACAACCTAAATCGGGAGTGACGGCATCTCTCATAATATTCTGTTTGTCTGTATCTACACCTACTATTGGTGTTCCTTTTGCAATCGCAATAGACATGGTATCTAGCGAATAATCATTCATATCCAGATCTAAAAATAGCGTATCGCTGAGGTCAAGGTTTAGGCAATTTTCACAGTTATTAAAGAATTCTGGAAACTGATCCGTATCTAATAATTCATCCACTCTGACTATGCAATGGTCAAAGTTATAGTTAAAAGAATCCGGTTCTTCGCCCAAAGTAGCATCAGCTAATACAATTTCATCTCTTGAAGATCCCATGACAATGCAGTTGGTAAAATTGGCATTGAGAGGACTTACAAATATACCCTCTAAACAAAGTGGGTCATTACATCTAAAATTCAACAAACTCAACGCTTCTCCTTGATTACCATAATTGGCAAACGTGCAATATCTCATATCATATTCTCCCCCATATACCACTTGCAGAGCATTACTTCCATTGGTATGAAAAAGGCAATTAGTGGCCTCAATGCTGGCATTAACCGCAACCAACCCACTACTCGAGGTATTAGAAAATTCGCAAGATTGTAGCGATACTTGTGCTGAGGAATCCACCTGTACTCCTACTATCGAGTTTTTAATCAAGGTATGCCGCATGCTATTTCCTGTACTACCACTCAAAAATCGTACACCGGGCCATTGACCGCTAATGTCTTGAAATTCTGGTTCCAGTCGATCACCTTGTATTACAACGGGTTCATCCGCAGTACCTCGACTCGTAAGAGATGCATTAGGCCCAAAGAGCCACAGCCCGTCATTGTAGATACCAAAATCATTATTGGCGATTCCACCATGTATATATACCTGAGTGCCAGGAGGAAGTACGATATTACAGCCCCTCACCAAATACAATCCATATATTACATAAGGCTTAGGATCGTCCCATCGTACGGTATCAAAGTTGCAAAATGTACTCATTGTATCTATGCCGTTGGCTCCAAACCGATTAGGTAAGTAGTTGGCGTTTTGCCCCCAAGCCTCAAGTCGCACCATTTGATCATTACCATTGGTATTGAAGAGTACTTGATCTTCAATGATAAATGGACTTATGCTGAGTGGATTGTCTGGATCGATGGTCACCTCAGTAAAAATCCAAAGGCTATCGTTGGGTAACAGCTTGATATTATCAATTTCATTGTTACTAAAACCGTCGATATTAAGTCGGAAAAATGAATTTTGATTAGCCAATCGAATATTAGAAATCTCTATAGACTCATCAAAATCATTGAATACCTTAAATGATCTTGTTGCAGAACCTAGTTCTGTAAATACTGTATCAAAGCGTAAGGTATCTAGTGAAAACCTTAAAGTGACATCGCTCGATGTATTGATACTATCATCTCTACAAGAACTCAAAGTACAGCACCAGATGGCTAAACACATAAATGCTACCCCGATAAATAAGTATCTAGAGAACGATAAGCTAAAATTCATAGATGACTTGTCCTAGTTGAAACATTTTTATTCACATCAAATGTACTACTTTTGATGCCTAAAGATCACTAAAATCTAAATGACGAGTAATAAACCTATCATAGATGTAATCATACCCGCTTATAACGAAGAAGCGTCTATAAAAAGTGTGGTCAATGACATTCCTAAAGATTGGGTACGTCATATACTAGTCTGTAACAACGCTAGCAAAGATCAAACTGCCAACAATGCCAAAGAGGCTGGCGCTATAGTGGTCGATCAGCCTATGAAAGGATATGGCAATGCTTGCTTGAAAGGCATGGAATATATTGCTGCTCAAGCGGTAAAACCAGATATTGTAGTATTCATCGATGGTGATTACTCTGATTACCCTGATCAGTTACCTGAAATTGTTTCTCCTATCCTTGATGATCAATGCGACTTAGTCATAGGTTCTAGGGCATTGGGCGACTTAGAGCAGGGTGCTATGCAACCTCAACAAATCTTTGGAAACTGGCTAGCGACTAGCTTGATCAAACTCATCTATGGCTATACTTTCACAGACTTGGGGCCTTTTCGAGCAGTCAAATATGAAAGCTTGATGCATATCGATATGAAAGATCGAGATTTTGGTTGGACCGTAGAGATGCAAGTGAAAGCAGCTAAACTCAAGATGAAATGCAGAGAAGTACCGGTCAAATACCGAAAAAGAATTGGTATATCTAAGGTATCAGGTACTGTAAAAGGGACTATACTTGCAGGACATAAAATATTATGGACAATTTTTAAATTAATATAGCTAGGTACTACCTACTATATGTACTGATAAAAATACATGGAAATCGGAATCATCGATATCATATCCTATACCATAGCCCTACTATATTTTGGGACACTCACTTACATTACCTTGTATTGTCTGATGCAGTTTCATTTGCTATATCATTACAAAAAGCATCATAATGAGCTCAAGGTACATCCCGAAGTACATCCCAAGCTTGATGAAGATATGCCAATGGTCACCGTACAATTACCCATCTTCAATGAAATGTATGTTGTAGAAAGGCTAGTGGAAAACATAGTAGCATTGGACTACCCAAAAGAAAAACTGGAAATCCAAATACTAGATGATTCTACTGATGAAACGGTAGAAATATCCAAACGTAAGGTAGCTCAGTACCGGCAGCAAGGATATGACATTTCATTGATCTTGAGGAGTGATAGAAAGGGATACAAGGCGGGAGCTCTTAAAGAAGCTACCGATCATGCTAAAGGGGAGTTTATTGCCATATTTGACGCCGATTTTTTACCAGAAGCCGATTTTTTAAAAAGAACAATACCCCATTTTCAAAATCCTAATGTTGGCGTAGTACAGACGAGATGGACGCATATCAATCAAGAATATAGTCTACTGACCAAACTTCAAGCTTTTCAACTCAATGTACATTTTACGGTAGAGCAACAAGGACGTGAATCAGGAGATTATCTGTTGCAATTTAATGGTACTGCAGGTGTATGGCGAAAGAAAACAATCCATGATGCTGGTGGCTGGGAGGCTGATACCTTGACAGAAGATCTTGACCTGAGCTACAGAGCCCAATTAAAAGGCTGGCAAATCATATTTTTAGAGGATTGTACTGCTCCCGCTGAACTTCCTGCAGAAATGAATGGACTCAAAAGCCAACAATTTCGGTGGATGAAAGGAGGAGCGGAGACGGCTCGTAAAATGCTACCAACCATTTGGAGATCGGAGTTATCACTATCACGAAAGCTTCATGGCAGCCTTCACCTCTTGGCCAGCTCCGTTTTTCCATTCGTATTTATCATGGGAGTGATGAGTGTACCTTTCATATTCGTGATCAATCCTCTTGGTATCGATACTAGAGTATTATCCATATTCATGATAAGCCTCTTATCCATCATTATGGTGTATTACGTAGCTAATGTACAGGGGGTTGAACCTGAAGTATCCTTCGCAAAAAAAATAATTAAATTTATCTTGTTATTCCCTGTATTTCTTGCCTTGTCTATGGGATTATCGTTACATAACACAGTTGCCGTGATACAAGGCTGGTTAGGAAAACAGAGTGCTTTTATCAGAACCCCGAAGTTCAATATTCTGGATATCTCAGATAAGATTAAGAATCAAAAATACCTGCAACACAAAATCTCACCGATTACAATCATGGAAGGTATCATGACCTTTTACTTTATAGTCGCTATGATTGTAGGTCTCTACACTGGGAATAATACTCTAGTCATACTCCATGCCCTTTTAGGTTATGGCTACGGCACTATATTTTATCTCTCTCTTAAGCATATCAAATCTTAGGATGAAAATCCTCAGCCAAGTATATCAATCAAGATTGGGATATTTACTGGCCTTTGTCTGGTTATTAGCGATATGCGGGATGGCTGTATTACCATCACAATCAGATTTTTATCTCTATCTACCTTTTCTGTGTACTGCCTTTACCTGCTATGCCCTTTTGGTTTCTAAAGATATCTTATCGCTAAAAGCTGGAATAGCTTTCGCAATCCTTGCCAGGATTATCATGGTATTTATCTTTCCCAATCTTTCGGATGATGTATACCGCTTTATCTGGGATGGCTACCTATGCCTTCAAGGAATAAACCCTTATTCAATGTTACCTTCTGAACTAATTACTTTGGGGCATCCCGAGTTGAGCTCTGAGCTGTATGAGCTCCTAAACTCTCCAGACTACTATAGTGTATATCCTCCCCTTGCTCAACTCATCTTTAGCTTTGGAGCGCTAGCCGATGACTGGTATTGGTCAAGTGTATTGATGAAAATTCCATTACTTTTAGCTGAAATCGCTACGATCTGCCTTATAATCAAGTTGCTCAAAAATCTAACCCTTAGTGCATCAAAGGTATTATTATATGCTCTGAATCCACTTATCGTGGTCGAACTCATGTGTAATATGCACTTCGAGGGGATAATGATATGTTTACTATTATTCTGTCTATATAATGTATTGAATGGTCAAATGATAAAGGCAGGTATATTCCTGTGCTTAAGCATCGCCACCAAGCTTCTACCCTTACTATTTGCCCCTTTAATCTGGAAGTATAGTAAGCATAATCTCAAGTTATTCTTTAGTTGCCTAATCCTAAGTATTGTTACTTTTAGCCCTGTCCTTTTTGGTATTGAAATCACAAATTTCTTGAGTAGCATAGACTTGTATTTTGGCAAATTCGAATTTAACGGGGGCATATACTACATCTTACGCTATATAGGTCAGGTCTTATCAGGCTATAATCTCATCCGCTATATCGGACCGCTGATGGGGATCTTCACAATACTATACATCTTCAGATCCTATAAAAAACAAAATACATCCTTTGAGCTATTGATTTATTTTATGTTTTCGGTGTTTACGCTGTATATTTTATTGACGACAACTTTACATCCATGGTATCTCGCTTTGCCCATTATGCTTAGTTGCTTCTTGCCATTCAGATTTATCCTTGTTTGGTCCTTCTTGATCAGCCTTACCTATATTAATTATAGTTATCCTGTCTATCGAGAAAATTTCTGGATTGTTGGACTAGAATACGGCATCGTTTTATCAATCTTATGGTATGAATACCAAAAATATTGCCTGAAGTATAAGCAACTGTATAACTAAATCTCCATGATTTCTTTCCAAGCCATATAGCTTATCGATAAAGCCAATTGCGATCATAAACTACCTCATATCATATAAGCTATACCTAGCTATATGCGCCTCTCTAAATAATCAACTTAGCGATCGCCAGCTTATAGAATATAAGTCACTTAAATATTTCATTTCATAACTCAATCGGTATAATACCCCTGAATAATCTTTCTAGGTTTTTTCATCTATAGAATTGTAGGATAAACTGAGTTCAAAAAACTTAGTCGTTAGGCATAAAAAAAGGTGATCAACTTGCGTTGACCACCTTCATATACTTTAATCTTAGGAGCTTACACTAGTAAGTCCAAAGATCATGTTCAAAATTGAATAACTCAGCTTTGATTTTTTCTGATTCTAGCAATCTATCAATACCCGCATTATCATATCCATACCATTGATCTTCCAATCGAAGATCGAGGACATTAGATTTCTTGTAGATAAAACTGGCAAAGAATCGCTGCTCAAATAAATCAAACCAAGTCATAGGCGCAATATCGTTGAAGTCATTGTAGACTCTATGCTTTGCAAAGTACTCACGTGCTTCAGGATAATAAATCCAAAATAACACTTGGTTACCCAAGAATACATCATTGTCATCATAACGCTCTTTGACAGCTCCTATACCTAGAATTCTAACATCCATACGAGACGCTTCTTCATCGAAATACCAAATCTCCTTAACACGGAATCTTTTTACATCTTCCCAGTTGATTATACTTTGGATGACTTCGATTTTTTCCTCATATGTTTCTGGATCATAATCTACGATTGTATCTAGACTATTCACCACACTATTAAGTTCATCAATAGTCATTGGCTCCTTAAATTCTTCGTCTTTAAATGCAGTGATATCACCGCTCTCCACCATTTCCTGTACTAAAGAGAAAAATGGTTTAATTGGACTTCTGAAAGACATGTTCATTTTTTCACGAGTATCTATCACTCTCCATATACGCTTTTGCCAAGGTATATCGGCTTCACGTAATGGTTCGTAAGCAAGTACTCTACTTTCCTCGATCAGCTTAGTTTGAACTATACCATCAAGATATTCAGTTTCAGTCGCATTTTGATCTATAGGATCTCCAGCTTCGTTGAACTCCTGCGCATTACTAGAAATACTAACTAGCAAGAACAAGAATGAAAAAATATTTAAATACTTCATCTTAGATGAATTTAAGGTTGTTTCAAAAATAAATTATTTAACACCAAAACTGATGTTACCTAGATCTCTAGGAGCAGGATCACCAGGGCACTTACATTTGATATTATCAAATACAAATCGATCTCCAGGCTTAGCCTTATCTATAAATCTCTTAGAATCTTTACCCCACTTCCAACCTGGGTTTTTAGAAATTTCTAAATCTTTTCTTTTCGCTGCAAAAAGAGTTGTAAACCCAACAATATCACATTTAGCATCAAAATCAAAATTTTGTAGTACCGGGAAGATACCTTTTGATATTTTCAACTGACCAGATTTGATAGAACCGCCACGGTTCTTTCCTATCATCGGCGTTGGATCAGGAATTCTCTTTACTCTAAAGTTTTTGCTAGCATTAAGACCATCCGCAGATACATTGATCGTAGCAAACTCTCCTTTCAAGGTTGGTCTTGTAACTTTTACGTTATACGTACCATCACCATTTTTAGTTATAGAACCTCCACCTTTACCACCCATGGTAGGATTGATTTTGGTACTATTTACACCTGCTGCAGAAATCTCTACTGGGTTGTTTACTCCAATGTAGAATACATTCATATTCGTAGGAGAGATAGCTACTGAACGCTCTCCAACTTCGTAAGAGAACGTTTCTTTATAAGACTTTTTCTCTCCAGTTACTGGATTTGTAATAGTAGCAGTAGCAGTATACGATTTAGGACCTGTAGCAGAAGCTGTCTGCGTAAAAGTTGCTTTACCTTCTTTATTCAGCGGTAAGTTTCTACCTCCTACAGAGATCGTTACTCCTGTATTAGAGTCTGATCCGGCCGAAGCGGTCAAAAATAAATCTGCTTTGTACTGCTCTCCTTTGATGATATATGATTTCTCAGGAGCAGATACTACTGCAAATTCATCAAAAGTAACTTTTACATCGGTACCTACTTCATTGGCTAAGTAGTTGAGCGCTGCAGATTCCGTAGATTTAACATCGTTGATATACTTTGTAAAAATTGGGATAACTGCTTGTAATGGCATATGATCAAAATTCATGTGTGACCATGATTTTTTATCTTTTCTTTTCCAAGTATCGTCATCAATCTGTATAGTTACATTCTTAGCGAATGCTTCTTTATCTTCTTCATCAATCTGATTCATAATCGTTTCCTTGTATGCTAAGAGCTTTGCTTTCATCTCTTCTCCAATACCAGGATTTCCTTCATGATCCATAACTAATGTACGAGTCGTGATATCAAAATCTTTCTTTCCTCTCAGCTCGTCTGTTTCCTGACCAGTTTCATCATCAATGACATAACCTTGAGTTTTTTCTATCATATCATCTACAATACCTTGCAGATAAGTACTCATTTCACTTGACGCATCTCTTATCGGATCGATTCGATCAGCATACTTGGCAAGCGACTCTCTTTTTTTGGCACCATCTCTAATTAGTTTTGGAAGAACTT
>JAHDGW010000045.1 GCA_020631635.1 Saprospiraceae bacterium | reverse complement strand
ATGCATCTCCCTTTTATATTTATTGATCAAAATATTATCTAAGAACGGTCACATCGCCTTCTCTCGTCTCTTGCTGACCATCTGCAAAAGTAATATCTACAACATACACGTATACTCCTTGTTCTACGGGTTCGCCTTTAAAAATACCATTCCAGCCTTGTGAAGGATCATTTGTTGGAAGTAATGCACCTACATAAACCAATTCACCCCAACGATCATAAATCAAAAAGCGATCTACAGTAGCATCCTTATCAGTAAATACTGTAAAGTTGTCATTCGTATTATCTCCATTGGGACTAAATATATTAGGTATAAAAATATCAATTAACTCTATCGCCTCAATATTAACGATGGCTGTAGCATTACAATCATTAGCATCGAAGATGGTTACAGCATATACGTTTTGGTTCAGTGGTGGCATAATCATAAGAGTACTTATAAATGGGCCTTCGTATATGATAGTTTCATTCTCTGTAATGATCATATTGGCTATATCATCATCGGCAATACCCATAGCTTCGATGGTCAGAGTACTAGGTTCGCCAAGCTGTAATATCCCAGATGGAACAGAAATCTCAACATCAAATAATACGGGACTATCAAGCTCCGCACTATCAGTGTTGGAGCAACCTGTACCATCTTGGACAGTAACAATATATGATCCACCGTCAAGGTTGGCAAATTGTTGACTTGTCTGCCATGTTGCTCCTCCATCAATAGAATATTCATAATTGCCGTCGCCACCAGTCACCGTTACTACATTGATCAAACCATCGTTTACACCAAAGCAACTTGGATCTGATGATTCTACCGTAATCTGTGGTTGATCGTCATTATTCCCTATCACCACAGAATCGGTACTGATACAACCAGTAGCCTCATCTGTAACTTCTAGTATATAAGTACCTGCAACAGTCGCATCAAAGGTGATACTCGTATTGTTAGTTAGTGGGACTCCCGTAGACTCTGACCAGAAATAACTAATTGTTGTTCCTGTTGATGAAGCTCCACCAATTGTGATATCTGATATAGTGCATGTAAATTCAGCTGCAGAACCTGCATCTGCTGTAGGCAGACCCTCGATGATTACAGTTACGGTTTCTTCTACATCTGGACAAGGACCTAAGTCTGATAGAGTATAAGCAAAGGTATATGTACCTGCCAACTGACCATTAGTACTGAATGTACCTGATATGGGATCAAAGGCAGTACCCGTACTACCATCTATTGAGGTTTCTATCCATACTCCACCAGCATCTTCCCCGGTCAGTAAATCTCCTAAAATCACGACATCACCCTCTTCAAGACATAGTTGTAAAGGAGCTTCTGGTATACCAGCAATCATTGGTCCGTCTACCATTATACTTACCTGGCTTGTATCGGGACAGCCTGGTTTAGGATTATCTAACTGGAAATACACAATATATTCACCTGCTGCAACACCATTAGCATCGAAGAAATCATTATCAATCGTAATTGATTGTGGCCCTGACTCAAAAAACCATGTACCATCTTGTGCATTTGGCCCTTCAATAGCAGCAAGGTTTATAGCCAAAGCTCCTTGATTACACTGATCGGTGACTGTACCAACATCTAGATTAGGGCAAAGACAATCAGTTACAGATATTTCAATAGTTTCAGTCAATGTACCACATACTGGATCATCAGGCGTGGTATAAGTAATCGTACAAATGCCATCAGCTACACCGATAAAACTAACATTTGTAGGATCGGAAAAATCTAAACCACAATCGGAGGTCCAATTGGTACCCGTCGCATCACCTGTCAAAATATAGGAAGTAAGATCTAATGAAGTAGGGCCATCACCATCTACATCGCTACATGCATCTCCAGCAGGAGTAACTGTCAATAAAGGAGCTGCTACGACCGTAAGAGGTACATCACATTGTAATCCAGCATCAGTAAGCGTAAATGTCACAGTATACATTCCCGCAAGATTATCGGTAGCATCAAATGTTGTTCCCGTAATACTAGCTGAATGACCAGCAGGACCAGCAGTAACAGACCATGTACCAGCAGGAGCCCCCATGAGCACCAGTGTTGATAAATCAATCATATCACTATCATTACACAGTGGATCTGTCATTGGATTGACAGGACAATTACAATCGACTACGGAGATCGTTATCGCGTATGATTGATTTTGACAAGGAGCTACAGCATTATTCGTGGTGTAGCTAAATTCGTAATCTCCTAGAGGGACATTTTCAAAAGAAACAGATGTAAGAGTCGTCAAATCAATAGCAGTACCCATGGGACTATTTTCTAATACCCAATCTCCTGGATCAGATCCAACACCTACAAAAGAAGTAAAATCAAGTAAGAAACCTCCAATCGGAGAATTTACATTACATGTTTGCTCTGTCATCTGTATAGTCGCTGTGGGAGGATCGAATACCACGATAGTATCTTGTTGAGAAACTTCGCAATCAGATCCTCCTGGAGTATCTACGGTAAACTCAAAAATGTACTCTCCTGCTTCCATACCTGCACTTGTAAAATCAGTCGCAGGTGTATTAATCATAGAATTACTTGGTGAACTTATCCAAGTCCAAGTACCGGCCGCGGTTACGAACGGGATTTCTAAACTTGATAAAAGTATAGTACCGCCAGTAGAGCACATAGGTGCCGGATCGTTGCTGTCTAAGTTAGGGCATGCACAATCTAAGACCTCTACTGTCATCGTATAGACTTCATCTACGCATGGGGCCGTGGCTGTATTAGTTGTAAAAGTAAAGTCATAAGAGCCTGGAGCAACACCAGCAGTCAAAAAGTCAACATTTGATAAATCAGTTGTTAAATCAACTCCTGCAAAATCAACATCTGCCCATACACCTGATTGATCAAGTCCTGTAACCTGAGCATTGAAATCTACATAAGTAGAATCCGTTGTATTTACTCTGTCACAAATAGTCACAGCAGGCGTAACATTTACGTCAGGACTATTGAATTGATCAATGGTAATCGTACCGCTACCATCACAACCTCCCTGAGTAATCAAAACTTGATAATTACCAGGAATAGCGGTAGAATATATCTGCTGATCATTTGGCATTGGAGCATCCAAATAAATACCAGTACCATCGTCAATTTGCCATAAGTAAGTTAAAAAACCAGCACCCGCATCAAGGTCAACTGGTGTAGAATCACAAATATCATTTCCACCTACTGTTGTCGTAATTGTACCACCTTCGATAACATTAACTTCATCTATTGCTGTACAATTATTAGAATCAGTTATAGTTATAGAGTACAGGCCTGCAACCGTTATATCTATCGCAGAGGGATCAGTAGCATTGGTTACAAAACCAGGTCCAGTCCATGTATAGGTATCAGAAGTTGCATCACCGCCTGCACTGATAATTGTCATTGTACCCGGACAGAAATTGGTCGCTCCAGAAAAACTAATGGTTGGATTAGGATTCACAGTAACTTCTACACTTGCGGTAGTACTGCAGTTTTCATCATTGGTAACTTGTACTGTATAAGTAGTATTAGTTGTTGGAGATACATTAATGCCTGCAGTTGTACTTCCAGCCGGATCATTCCATAAAAAGCCGTTGTAGTCGCCCGGGTTTATTACCTCGAGTGTAACTACATCCCCTTCACAGATTATTTGATCGGGAGTTAAAACAGGATCTTCTATATCTAAAAAGTCTATAATTACCATTTTAGTAGCGGGACAAATACCTTGTTGATTTGTGGCAGTTATGGTGTATGTACCCTCTGATGTGATATTGATTCCATTATGTATAGGGCCACCTGCCTGATATATATTGCCAGCTGGACCCTCAACTACCACTTGATCAACGTTTACACCTGGAGTAGAAGAAGTGACATTTATATTTAGTATTGCCGCACCGGCTCCGCAATCTGTCAATACCTGTTCATTAATCTCTAACGGATCAATAATCTGAACGGTAAAACTGGATTCATGGGTACAGCCATTAGAATCCTGAGTGATAACCTCAACAATAACCGGATCACCCCCTATGCTTCCAGGAAGATCTACAGTAAAGTTTCCATCACCTAAATTTCCACCAGAAAGACCAAATCCTGTGGAATTATAAAAATATTGATATCCTGGCGTTCCATCAGGGGTAGAAGGGACTATTACTGGAAACGGATTTGGATCATTTGTGCAGTACTCGTAAGGGCTATCAGGAAATTCTGTAAATACCTCAGGGAATACTGTAAGTGTTACAATCCCAACACCTGTACATCCTAACGCATCTGTAACAGTTACTTCATATTCGTACATACCGTCGCCACCTGCCGCTGCTATATCGGTTTGTGTTACTAAATATCCATTACCATCGCCCTGCGTAGAGACCCCAGATGGTGAACTGCTTAAAGGATTCCAAACAAAGGATACAGGGTCAACACCAAACATAGTATTGGCAATTAGTGTAGGATTGGCTTCATCTAAGCCTTCACATATTTCTTCCTCGCCTTCAACTACAATTTGTGGATTGACAAGAACCTCAAAAATAATCTCAGGGCCTGGACATACTAAGCCGGGTATTTCTGAAGTAGCAGTGTAGACCACCACCTGAGGCACAGTACTGGTATTCGTTAAAAAGTCATCCACTAAAAGTGGTGCATTTTGAGGACCATGACCCGTTTCACCTGTAACATTAGGATTATCCTGAACCGTTACCGTAATAACAGAAGCTGTCGTATTGTCTACCGTATTTACGGTAATACCTGTATTACCCATATTACATATGACTTGCGGCTGAGGCGTAGCTATAAGTCCCGGCGGTGTATCACATTCTACTTCCCAAATAGGGGCATATTGGGTTATATCCTTTCGGCACTCCCCTAGTGGATCATCCCAACAGCCAGTAACACCATCAGAAAAAGTTTTTATACTAAAACTTAAATCGCCTTCTGCGAGACATTCTGCTTCAGAACTGAAATCTCGAACTCTAAGATCTACACAGAAATTAACATTAACCTGTACTCCTCCTTGAATTCCATATCCATCTTGCGGCAAACCAGTATTTGCACAGCCTGCTCCGCCTCCAGTAACCCAAAACCATCCACCGGGAAGTGGGGACCCGGCTGGCAAAGTTCCACTACAAGGGCAAGCCTCACAATAGCTACTACATAGCTTAAGATTACCATTAGCATCTGTAAAGGTACATAAGTTTACAACATCCTCTTGTAGAATAGTAACTCCTTCATCAAACCACTGGGCACCGCCAGGTGCAACTGTTATAGCTGTAGGGTCAAAAGAAGCTAAATCCCATCCTTCTCCAAATGTAGGTATAATTCCATGCAACCAATCATTTACAGTCAGAGAGGCATCATATAAAAAATCAAAACAAATAGTTAATAATTCTCCACTACAAAATGGGCCTGTTAAAGGTCCTTCATTTTCTCTCACGGTTACTTCAAAATTGGCTATAGGATCACAAGTATGATCTTCAAAATCAGGAGGGATCCCACCGATACATGCAACTATACCTATGGTTGCAGCAGAACAAATTTCAAATGTAGGGTCATCAATCACCCCATCTGCTGATACAGCAACATAATAAGTTTGTATAGGATTTCCACCTACATCTGTAACTACCGCAACATTGGAAACTTGGGGTGTTGAGTCATCTGTACTGCATGTAACTGGATCAGCAAGTGTACCACCAGCTACAGGGGTAAGATTGGAGCAATCACCCTGATATATAGTAAATGCAGGAGTCCAACTACCATTTGGAACAACTTGTACATATAATTGCTCTGCATCTAAATCTGTTTGTATTTCAAACCAAATAGTCGGAGAATCCGAAAATGAAGCACATTCACTAACAGTCGTTTCTGGACATGCTAAATCTAAACAGCCTGGGGCGCAAGAATCATAATTAATTGCTCCCTCCGTATCTGTGATTGGATTCATCACTTGTGCAGCTCCAATTTCATCGCACTCATCTGCAAAATCACAATTAGTTATATCCTGCATTGAAATATTGAAAGTACCGCAATTCAGTTCTTCACCACCAACTTTAACGTAGACTAGGTCACCCGGCATAAAACAACTAACCGTCAACATTGCTGGTAGACTAGCGCATTCAAAAGCAGCAACGTCCCCAAAACCAGCACATCCTGCATTAACATCTCCTATATACGCTTCTACTGTAACGTTACCCGTGATCGAACCTGCCGTTACGTCAATCTGTACACCATCAAAACTGAGGTCTGGTGTATATACATACCATACAGCATCATCCTCAGTACTGGCACCACAGTTTGGGTTATTAGCATATTCCGTTACTCCGGGAGGGAAAGGCATATCTGCATTCCCTATTGCACAACATGTTGTACCTAAAGCGCCGCCTCCTCCAGTAAGGTCTTCTGGATCATTAGCCGCACCTATACATGGGTCATCATTATCAGGGGGAATTACGAACAGTACTTCTAAATCATAATCACCTCCGGCTGGTGTAGCAGATCCAACCGCAATCAAAAACTGATCACCTCCAGTAACATTGAGTCCTATCGGGTCGGTAGGTGTCATATTACCAGTAATACAATCACTACCTGCCACAGCTGCATTAAATGGTCCGTCGCAATTAGCTGGTGTACCACCTGTGAATACACCCAATATAGGATTAGCCAAAGTAGTACCATTTACTTGCACAATCATCTGCAAAGCATCAGCTGGTGCTGTAATCGTATGCCATACCACAGGATTCATATCACCTCCACATGCCGTAAATACATTGGGATTTGGGCAGGCATCTAAATTACACCCCGGAAAGGGCTGAAACATACATTGAAAATTTACAATATCGACTCCTCCAGTAATATCTTCAGCTTCGTCACAGTCGTCGTTATCTGTACATCCTGATTCAAATATTTCTGTGATTGTTATATCAAAATCAGTTGCATTCGCTTCTGCAGTGCTTACTGCAAAATGATAGGTTACACCTTCATTTACGCAAATGTGGTTTTCCATGATTGGTCTTGTACATAAGGCTGTAGGTAAAATAGTTATAAAACTTGTTGGATTACATGCAGTGATAGTACCAATTTCAACAGCGAACGTTGCAGCTGTAACACCTACGATACTGAGATCAATTGCCAAAATATCTGCAGGAGCAGTATAACTATACCAAACCTGGTTAGATTCATTTGCTGCACAAGATGATATAGGTAATTCATTATCAGCACATTGAGTAGTTCCGTTGTGAGTAAGTCCTGTTGCACTTAGATCAATAGCATCATCACATTCATCATTTACTGGTGGAGCAATCAACTCTATATCGATAGAATAATTATCACCCGCAGAACCATTAGTCGAAATCGGAATAAGGTAAGTATTGCCTTCTACGACTGCTATTCCATCTTGATTACCGGTAGTGATACATGTAGGCATTGGTCCAGCAGCACCTCCCATGCCATCAGAAAGCGAAGCAGTTGTTAGGGCATTGCATGCACCTTCATAAACAGAAAATACTGGATCTCCTAATGCACCAGTGATATCTATATTCATACTTGTTATCGGTGGAACATTGGTAGGTATTGTTAATGCATGCCAAGTAGTAGGATTATCAGTAATCTGAGGACATCCAAGAGCAGCTTGATCTGGATCGGGGCATGCATCTAGATTACATCCATTTACAGATTGCACTCTACAGATAAATGAATTATCCAAGATTACTGGAGCGGCTGCGACTATATCGCATGTTTCATTCCATGCGCAATTGGGAGCTGTAGGAAATCCAATCTCGGTAATAGATATATCAAAAGTTCCAGAATTTATCTCATTGCTACCTATAGAAAAGAAAATTTGATCACCTTCTGTAGGACAATTTATTTCTAAGAAATTTGTAGAGGGCGCGGCGCAATTTTCCAATGCTGGATCATTTTGATAATAATTTCCACTAGTACAATCCGTTAAAGCTACTGCAAAAGCTTCGGTAGCACTTCCTCCTGCAGGTAAGTTCCAGTTTTCTAAATTTAATTGTATTGATTTTACGTTTGCTTGTACTGTATATGTATACCATACTGTATGAGTAGCATTTCCAAAAGAACAATTAGGTCCTACATCGGGAGTTGAGCATAAATTTGACTCTGCTATCATTGATAATCCATTTAGATTCAGGTCTTCAGCCAAGATCGTGCAATCATCGTTTGGAGGTAAGGTTCCCGCTGTTTCAGAAACAGAAACTTCAAAACTACCTGCACTAGCTGCATTGGTTCCTACAGAAAGAAAAATGGTTTCTCCGGGAGTAAGACAGGTAAGACTTAACATTCCACCAGCAGGATTAAAGCAATCTTGAGGTGTTGGAGAATTATATAGTGTTCCACCACAGTCTTGGAAAGCCGAGACATATACAAGAGCCGTCGTTGCACCTGTAGGTGTTAACCAATTATCAATCATAAAGTCGGCTGCAATAACTCCAGTAGGAACAACATAACTGAACCAAACAATATTGGTGTCATCACCAGCTGCGCATGCTGTTATAAAATCTCCAGCGTTATCTGCACAGACATTGGATCCGACACCAGGCGTTGCAGCACTAACAGGCACAGCACCTGCACCACAATTTTCATTTGCATAGGGAAAAGGAACTGCACTCGCTATAGTCGAATAGTTAAGATTAAATCCACCTTCATCACCAGCTGCTGTAGCTATCTGTACCCAGTAAGTACCAGGCGACAGGCATGTATAGTTTAGGGTTGGTGAGTTTGATAAAAGATCGCAATACGTATCATCCCCTGTGTCAGAAATCTGGATATTTCCTCCACAAGCATCTAAAACCGCCAATGAGATATTACCAGTAGCTGGGGCAGCTACGCCAGCGGCATTTAAACTTAGACTAAACCCTATGTCATTAGGCCCGACCATTACTTGGTACCAAACTGTACTTATATCAGCAACACAAGCTCCAATAAGATCTACATCTTGCGCTGGATCATTAGTAGAACCTACATTGGTACTTACATTGGGTCCGATTAATAAAGCATTTGCTAAAGAACAATCATCTTCCGCTTGGGAAAATAAGGCCGAAAATGAAAAACAAAAACTGAGCAATAGTAAAATTCTATGCATGATTACATTTTATAAATACAAAATAATACTCGTAAGTAGAACATAAAGTGTTCGTAAGTGGGAGCAGAAGCTGTCTGTTTATTATTCGTTAGAGATAAGGGTTTATCTCCGCTTCCGTCATGAAATTAACATTTTTTTATGAAAAGACTTATAGAAGATAAAAAGAATCTGTCGTCATCCACAGCACTTGTTTATTTTTCATTCAAAACCATAAAACGCTTCATCATTTGTCTGTCATCATAGTACAGAATTAAAAAAAAGACTCCAGAACTGGCAGTATCAAAGATAATTTTTAAACCCTTTCCCAGATCGTCGCGCTTTTCTGTATAGTGATTTACTGTTCTACCCTCACTGTTAATAATTTTCATGGCATCGACTTGCGCATTATAATGATCTAATGTCAGATAAATCCAATTATCTGTTGTCGGATTCGGATAAAGACTTATCTCCTGTATTTTTTCATCATCAACATTTACCGTTTCGATCATAATCGTAGTATCGTATGATGCTATTCCACATTCATTACTTGCAATCAGCACTACTTGGTATTCTCCTCCTTTCTTATATTGGTGAACTGGAGATGTCTCTTGAGAGCTTTCATTATCACCAAAATCCCACTGATAACTATCAGCATCAACAGACATATTATTAAAACTTACCTCTTGTCCATTAAAGTCTACCTGAAAGTCCGCGGTTGGTATATCTCTAACTTGAATGATATTATCTACAATTAACGTTGTATCACCATTGGCATTAGACACCTGCAATGTAACTCCATAAGTCCCAATGGAATTATAACTTACAATAGGATTTCTTACCGTAGAACTGCTTGGTATACCGCCATCAAACTCCCAATACCACTGTGTAGGAAAATTAGTAGATAGGTCTTCAAATTGAACTTCATGCGGTACGCAGCCTTCCATATCAGAAGTACTAAAGTCAATATCAACTAGCCCATTCAAGATAAATACCGAATCAATAATAGCTGTGTCTTGTCCACAGCTACCGAACGCAATAAGACTTATTGTATAGTAACCCGAATTATCATAACTGTGGAGAGGATTAGCTTCTATCGAATTATTTCCATCGCCAAAGTACCATATGAGTGAATCATAATTAGTAGAATTATTGATGAGATTGATCGAGGATTGATCTACTATAAAATCAAAGTCAGCAATTATTTCATCAGTAATCACGATATGGTCATTGATTATCAAAGTAGAATCACCATAAACATTACTTACGGTAAGACTGACGTCAAACGAACCTGCTAACTCATATTTCACAAGAGGATTTTGTTCTGTAGAGCTAGCAGGGTTACCTCCTTCAAATTCCCAGTACCAATTTTGTGGAAAATTGGTACTTAGATCCGTAAATTGAACCTCCAAAGGGGCACAATCGTCAATATCAGAATAAACAAAGTCTACAAGAGTATTTCCTAGAACGTATAACAATGAGTCAACATAAATTGTATCAACTCCACATTCATGAAAAACTTCTAAGCTAACGTCATAATACCCAGCGGAAGGATAAACATGTATGGGGTTCGATACATTAGAGCTCGTACCATCACCAAATACCCAAAGTAGCGAATCAAACGAAGACGTAGTATTTGAAAAATAAACAGAGTCTTGTACCTGCTCATAATCAAAGGATGCGATGACATCATCAATAACAGTTAAAGTATAAAAAGATTGAGCAGTGCATCCTAAGTCATCTGTTACTACTACCTCATAAGAGTAGACGCCCTCTCCTACCGAACTAATACTGTCAGCAGGAATAATATATCCATTGCCATCTATGGAAGGTGCTAAACCAACAGGTGCACCGAAAATAGGAGTCCATATATAGTTTACGAATCCTGAGGTATACGAAACTGATGCTTGCAATATAGCATCTCCCTGCCCTATACAAATTTCCGATTCTCCTTCTATTTGAATTTGCGGTAAGACTATTATTTCAATCAAGGTATCTTGAGTAAAACATGTCTGACCTGGGACTGAGGAGCTAATTTCATAGACTACAACCTGTGGGACGCTAGATGTATTCCTTAACGTGTCGACCAGAGTTAAGGGAGCATTTTGAGATCCATGAGCAGATGCCCCTCTTACAAAAGGGTTTTCTTGTACGGTTACACCGATAATAGATGCCGTTGAATTATCTATGGTGCTTATTATCAATTCAATGCTCTCCATATTGCATATTTCCTGCACCTGCGGCGAAATGACTAAATCAGACGGAGTGCTACAATCAATGCTCCAAGAAAACGTTTGGGCAATATCTTTTCTACATTCGCTTACTGGATCGTCCCAACATCCTGTTACTCCATCTGTAAACGTTTGAATTGTGAAATTTAAATCACCTTCGGAGAGACATTGAGCCTCATTTTCAAATTCCCTTACTTGTATATCTAAACAGAAATTAACTTCTACTACACTTCCTCCAAGAATTCCGTAGCCATCCTGAGGTAATCCAGTATTGGCACAACCATTGCCACCAGTTGTAACCCAATACCACCCACCAGGTAAAGGAGTTCCTACGGGCAACGTTCCACTACAGGGACAGGGAGTACAATAGTTATTACAAAGTTGAAGTTTTCCGTTAGCGTCTGTGTATGTGCATATATTGGTATAATCTTCTTGAATCTCGACTACATTATCATCAAACCACTGTGCTCCGCCTGGCGATATAGTTACTGCTGTCGGATCAAATGTTGTCATATCCCACCCTTGTCCGAAGGTAGGCACAAGGCCATGCAACCAGTCGTTTCCAGTTGCCGAAACATCAAATAAAAAGTCAAAACAAAGTGTTAATAACTCTCCACTACAGAATGGTCCTTCTAAAGAGCCATCATATTCCCTATTTACGATTTCAAAGTTTGCCTCAGGGTCACAAGTATGGTTTTGATAATCTGGAGGAATACCACCTATACAGGCAACTATTCCTATAGTCGCTGCAGCACATATTTCAAAAGTTGGATCATCTATATTTCCTTCTGTTGAAACGGCGACGTAAAAAGTCCGTACTGGATTACTAGAAGCGTCTATTGGTATTCCGATATTGGATAAATTAGAGGTCGTATCATCAGTACTACAGTGTATGGGATTAGTAACCGTACCGCCTGAGACGAGTTCTAAGGCACCGCAGGTACCTTGATAAATAGCAAAGGATGGAGTCCAAAAACCATTAGGTATGACTTGAACATATAATTGCTCCGCATTCAAATCAGTTTGTATTTCAAACCAGACTGTCGGATTATTCACGAACGTAGGACAAGCGGCAACATCCGTTTGTGGGCAAGCTAAATCTAAACATCCGGAAGCACAGGAAGTAAAAATAATTTCACCACTAAGATCTGTAATTGGACTCAAAACTTGTGCAGCACTTATCTCATCGCATTCATTGGCAAAATCACAATTCGTAATATCATACATCGAGATAGTAAACGTTCCACAATTGGATTCTTCTCCTGCGACTTTTACATAGACTAATTCACCAGGCTGAAGGCAGCCTAATGATAAACTTACTGGTACTGCTGAACATTCATATGCTGCAACTTCTCCAAAACCAGTACAACCAGCGTTAGCATCTCCAATATATGCTTCTACCGTTACATTACCCGAAATTGAAAGCGGTGAAACTACTAGCTCTACACCATCAAAACTTAAATCAGGCATATACACATACCATACCGCATCATCTTCGGTAGCTGGTCCACAGGCAGGGTTGTTGGGGTATTCCGTAACTCCCGAAGGAAAAGGCAAATCATTAAAACCAATCGCTCCACAAGTAGTGCCTGTAATGGTGGTACCACCTACAAGATCTTCAGGGGGATTTGCAGAACTTAAACATGGATCGTCATTGCTGGGAGTACTACTCCTTTTTACACTGTTTTCTGTACATCTGTCATGTTCCATATTTGACCAATGATATTCATAGCCAATAGGATCACTTGAAACAAGAAGTATTGGTGAAAGAACCAACACTAAGCCAAACAAAATCAATGAACACCTCATAGCCTTTTATTTTTTTATCTGAAACCTAACTGATCAACTGCTTCTATCAGAAAATCTAGTTTAACATCATGAAATCTTAGTAAATATGCAATCCTTATACCTCAACTTAAGAAAAAAAGCATTAATAACATCTATCCACTTCTCAAAATTTAAAATACCTCATCATTTGATGTATGATCAAAAGAAAAGCCCCAATACGTAGAACGACTATATAGCTTCGTATTGGGGCATCGAGATAAATTTCCTTATTCTCTAGTTTAAGACATGCAGTTTTTCAACAATAGCGCCTTTATCATTGGATAACTTCATGAAATAAATGCCTGTTGTTAGTGATTGAACATCAAGTTTTATCTTATTGCTACCTGAAGAAAGATTCAGTTTACCATGTTTTATGACTAATTGTCCAAGGTCATTATAAATCTCTAATGCTATATTTAGAGCTCGAGTACTCTGTAATGAAATTTGAAGCGTTCCGTCTTGTATAGGATTAGGATAGAGCACTACAGATGAGACTTCAAGTATTTCATTTACGCTAGAAGGAGCAATCATGATTTCTCTCCTAAAGTCAGATTCGCCACATTCATTTTTTACCATTAAAACAACCTCATAAGTACCTGAAGACTCGTAGATATGAGTTGGGTTTTCTTCCGTCGAACTGTTACCGTCTCCGAAATCCCATACATATTCAATACTATTCGTCGAATTATTTATGAATTCTACAGTAGTCCCATTAGTGTTTGCAATAAACTCAGGGCTTGGTATATCTATGACCGTAATGTAATTTTCTAACTCTAAAGTATCCGTGCTATTGAAAGACTCAACGATCAATAGTACATCAAATACGCCAGGGCTACTATATTTGACTATGGGATTTTCTTCCGAAGACTCTTCGGCATCAGCACCTACAAATAACCAACTGTAAGACTTTGCATTACTTGAAGAAGTATTGGAGAATGTAATTACATCACCTACACAAATCGTTTTTGCCTCTACATCAAATCCTGCAGTTACTGGAAATGCCGCAAGTATCGTCTCGGTATAGCTTTCCGATCCGCATGAGTTAGAAACAGTAAGTGAAAGATCATAAAATCCTTCTGATTCGTAGGTATGATTGGCTATAGCATCTGTTGAGTTATTACCATCACCAAAGTCCCAAAAATAAGATGTAGCTACTGAGTTAGTCGCATCAAATACAAAATCTAATTGACTTGATTGTATAACGGCTTGAGCATTTGGTAAGGCTTCTATGATGATATAGTCTTCTAAAACCAAGGTATCTGCGAATACTGCATTCGATACAATCAATGTTACATCAAAGCTACCCGGAATATTATAATCTACCACAGGATTAGCGAGGTTTGAGCTAGATGGGTTTCCTCCTTCAAAAGACCATTCGTAGTTTTCTACATTATTACTACTAGACAAAAAACTAATTGCTCCACCGGGACAGGCTATGTTAATATCAGATGCTATACTCGCCGTAACAGTATTGAAAAGGGTAACGGTATTTGTATTACTTTCTGTACCACAAAAATTTGACGTTTCTAAACTGATGTCATAAACGCCCTGAGTAGAATAATTATTACTAGCCATGGTACCTGTTGCTGTACCACCATCGCCAAACATCCAGAAGTAATTTGCATTTACCGGATTATTTACTTCCATATCTACTACTAGTCCATCAGTATCCACATCAAAATCGGCATCTGGATACGCGAATACCTCAATAGCGTCAATCAACTCTAAAGTATCACTACCAGTAGGATTACTTGCTATAAGCTGAATGTCATAAACACCAGGAGTCATATACTCTGGGTTGACATTATTTCCTGATAAGTTTTCAAGTGTGGCCCCTTCAAATGCCCATTCTAAGGATGTTGCATTGATGGATAAACTCGTATACAAAGGAGTATCACCTACACAAGCCTGACTAAGGCTTGTAAAACTAGCTTGCGGACTTAAATATGCCTCAACCGTTTCGGTGTAGGTATCAGATCCACATTGATTTGTTACAGTAAGTACTACATCATAGGTTCCTTGAGTCGTATAGGTATAGCTTGGGTTCTGAGTAGTAGCATTAAATCCATCTCCAAATTGCCATACATAAGAATCTGCTGAACTACTATTATCTAAAAAAGAATAGGTCAGCCCAAAACTGCTTGAGCTAAAATCACTACTCGGTACATCATTAATATTCACATAGTTGTCTATGTTAATCACGTTGGATCCGTCCGCATTGGTTACCTCCAGTGTCACATTATAGTTTCCTCCCTGATTGTAAGTAACTACGGGGTTTTGTTCAGTAGACGTACTTGGATTACCACCGTCGAAGGTCCAGTTCCAAGCCGTAGGATTATTAGACGACAAGTCGGTAAACTGAATACTTTCAGTAGCACAAGCATTCACAATATTTGAGGTAAAATTTGGGAATGGTGCTAAGGTGACATTGATTTCTTGTGTAAAAGTAAGTGCCGAACATTCAGAATTAGCACCATTGAGTGTCACGTTATATATGCCTGTTGAAGTATAGGTATGGGATGGATTAGCTAATACACTTGTAGTTCCGTCACCAAAATCCCATAGATAGCTATTGGTGTTTAAAGATGTATTGTTAAAGTTTACGGTTAGACCACTAATGTTATAGTTAAACTCTGGCAATGGAAATTCCACCACTTCGATATATTCCGTTCTTAGCAATTCATTGGTTCCAAGACTATTTGTTGCAGCAAGTGTAACATCATAAAGCCCAGGAACTGCATAACTTACTGTAGGTGATTGATCCGATGAGACCATAGGATTTGCCCCTTCAAACTCCCATAATATTGAGTTGGTATTGCTTGAAGAAATATTATTGAATTGAATAGATTCATTTCTACATACTTTGGTATCGCTTAC
>JAHDGW010000412.1 GCA_020631635.1 Saprospiraceae bacterium | reverse complement strand
AACATAATACTAACCATCACCAACAGAAAAAGTAATATTCTCTTCATAAATTAAATATTAAACGTCGTAAATGTACTCATTAGCTCCTACAAGAGCTATCTAATACATTATAAGTGCTATCAAAAGTACAAAACACATTAAACTTAATTTAATGTGTATTTCAAATTATTGATATCGTAATTGACAACCTTTATTATTCTAGTGTAATTCATCTGTTTTAGCACATAATTCCAAATCAAAAAACTAATTTCGAACTTTCGCTGTTTTCTCACTAAAATAGAACAACCATGTATCCACCAGAATTAGTAGCACCCATGTCAAAAGATTTGACAGATTTTGGGTTTCAAGGATTATCATCTCCTAAAGAAGTAGATGATGTACTCAATATAAAGGAAGGCACTACCCTACTCGTAGTCAATAGTGTATGCGGCTGTGCAGCAGCTAATGCTAGACCAGCAGCTAAGATGTCACTTCAACATACTCAAAAACCAGATCGTGCAGTCACGGTATTTGCAGGAGTAGATAAGGATGCTACTGCTAAGGCTCGAGAGCACTTATTACCTTATCCTCCTAGTTCTCCATCGATTGCTTTATTTAAAGATGGTCAACTCGTACATATGATCGAGAGACACCATATCGAAGGAAGATCAGCGCAGATGATTGCCGAGAATCTTGTACAAGCATTTGACGCTTTTTGTAAATAACATTTATTCAATAGTTTATTTGGTATTATAATTGTACCTTTTGGAGTGAATCCTTTCAACTTTTGAAAACACGTTAAGCTTCGCAACTTTACAGTTACGAAGCTTATTTTTTTACTTATTTAGTGACTATTACTTGTTTTATGATTCGCTGATATTCGAATTGTATACTAAGCGTATAGATACCTTCGCTTAAGTCATTAGCGTTGAGTGGTATAATATTTTCTCCCTGCTTTATATTTCTTGGAGCTAGATGCTGCACTACTCTACCTGACTGATCGTAGAGCTGTATAGCCACTGGACTCTCTTTGGATGATTGGATCCGTATAGAAGCCTCTTCTACTATAGGGTTAGGCATGATATTGACAATGAAATCTTGTTCATCTTGTGTCTCAAACCCTAGTACTGTGCTATACAATAATAGACCTTGGCCATTGATCATAGCCAATCTGTATGAATATTCACCTGCAGTATGCACATCATAATCTTGGTATGAATCATACGATGGTCGATCTTCAAGAATTGCCACAAAATCATCATTATTAGATCGCTCTAACGCCACTATGCAGTCAGGGTCCACATCCCAATCAAAATAATGATGACTATCCCTACTATCACCAGTGAAATCGACGTCAAGATCATAGATCGGCATGACGCCAGCTACTATTTGTAGTATTTCATCAGAAGGTTTTACATCAAAATAATCAGTTGTACCATAACCAAATTGCTCTGTCACTTTACTTTCTTCAGACCGGGTATAAGATAATTGCCCCGCGAAATCTCCATCGATATCAAATTTGATATAATATCTACCCGCAGGAACTCTAGTAAAGCTCAAGTGCTCTAAATCATTGCTCACTTGGCTATCGACTAGCTCACCTAAATCATTGTGCAGCTCTGCCGTGATTTTCGACAAATAATGTTCGTTATCGTCAAAAGCAGCATTACCGTCTATATCCATCCACATACGACCCTCTATGTCGGTACCTGGGTAAAATCCAAATTTCTCGTAAGAGTACAAGTTATTAAAACTGATTTCAGTTTCGAAATACCCAGGACTCATTTCATCGATATCAGGATCTGCGGTGAGATAATGATCTTCCATTAAAAATCTAAGTCTGTATGTCCCTGAAGTAATATTTTCAAATACATAAGCACCGTTTT
>JAHDGW010000411.1 GCA_020631635.1 Saprospiraceae bacterium | reverse complement strand
CAATCATGTGGAGAAGAATTAACTCGATTGTAGTAATTTTAGATTGTAATTCCACTTATGCGGCCAAATTGGGCTACCCAAAATCCGAGATTATTGGAAGACCAATTTTTGAGCATGTCCCAAAAGAGTCATGGACAGAAATGAATGAATCATTAACATTAGCGCAAGAAGCATTGGCGGCTGCTAACGACGCTAAGTTTGTAGCCAATAACGTTTGGATGCTTGTAGCCACCGTACTTGTATTTATAATGCACCTAGGCTTTGCGACATTGGAGTCAGGCTTTGTACAAAAGAAAAACGTAGTAAATATTCTTTTCAAAAACGTGATGATAGTCTCCATAGGTCTATTGACTTACTACTTTGTGGGTTTTAATTTAATGTACCCTGGTGTAGATGGAGGATATTTTGCATTTGCAGGATTTGGGCTTACCAATCCCGAGGGAGCAGCAGGGCTCATCGATTATGCAGGAGGTGGATATACCTATTACACAGATTTTATCTTTCAAGGAATGTTCGCTGCGACGTGCTGTACGATCGTTTCGGGAGCAGTGGCTGAAAGAGTTAAGCTGATCCCTTTCCTTGTATTCTGTCTGTTTTTTGTAACTATTTCATACCCAATCACTGGATACTGGAAGTGGGGTGCAGGATGGTTAGATGCCATGGGTTTTTATGATTTTGCAGGTTCTACGATCGTACATTCAGTTGGTGGATGGGGAGCTCTTGCTGGTGCTTTATTGTTAGGGCCAAGACTAGGCAAGTATACAGATAAAGGAATAAAACCAATACCCGGACATAGTATGCCACTTGCAGCTATTGGAGTATTTTTACTATGGTTTGGTTGGTTTGGATTTAATGGAGGTTCGGTATTATCTGCTGACCCAGGAGCTGTATCACTGGTATTTGTGACTACATCTGTGGCCGCGGCAGCAGGCTGTATAGGAGCATTTTTAATATCTAAGTTTGTATACAAGTCATATGATCTAGGTATGGCTCTCAATGGTATACTCGGAGGGCTCGTAGGTATTACGGCGAGTGCTGACGGTGTATCAGTATCTTCTGCCATTTTGATCGGATTGATCGCGGGAGCTATTATTCCTATCTCAGTAAATCTATTTGATAAGTTAAAAATTGATGATCCAGTAGGAGCTACATCAGTACACTTAGTCTGTGGAATATGGGGTACTATAGCGGTCGCTCTTTTTGGTAATTATGGAGAGGGAGTAGGTACTCTCGGAGTCCAGTTACTAGGTATAGCCGTCATAGGAGTATTCACTTTTACTTTTGCTTTTATCGTATTCTATCTACTGAAAGTTACGGTCGGAATAAGAGTAGATGCACCAGAGGAAACAATAGGTCTTGATATAGGCGAGCATCAAGCACAAGCTTATACATAAATGGAAATGCTAGTAAATAGTCTTTAAATAAAAAGCCCTTGATCCTGGCGGGGATCAAGGGTAATACAAACAACTTTCATTGCTTGCATAGTGGTATTACGAATGTAAGATTATTGTAGCAATGATTAAAGTTTCATTCTTTAAATAATTCAACACATTCGTAAATCTCATTACTCATGAAATTAAACATTGTAATACTTATCGCTTTATTCATTTCATATCAGAATATTATAGCGCAAGAGTCTGTAGATTCTTCTGCTATTCAAGTATCAGGATCTATAGATGCATACTATAGAACAAATCTCGGTGCTGATTTTGATCAGGCTCCAGGGACTTCTTTTGCCAACCTTCCGGGTTTTTCTTTAGGGATGGCCAATGTAATTTTATCAAAAAGCGTAGGTAAGGTAGGACTTGTGGCAGATGCAGTATTTGGTCCTAGAGGTGAAGATGCTACATTCTTATCACCATTCCTAAGAC
>JAHDGW010000044.1:13805-16180 GCA_020631635.1 Saprospiraceae bacterium | reverse complement strand
GAGGAGAATAGATCCATGATGTATATGAGTACAGATTCACTAGCTCTTAGAGCAGTCCCACTTCCCGATGTTGCGCAGCGATCGCCGATCCAAGATATGCTTGTAGATTCGGCCAAAGGTGAGATACTATTTGTTGGTAATGAGACTAGTTTTTTGACGGAGTTTGGCATGCACATGGCTAATGTTGGAGCTTCATTGATGATCGAAGATGGCCATCTTGAGAAAACTCAAAGTAGTCTGGGCTTACCCAAAGATGCGGTATCAAGGCAGATTGTCAAGTTAGATAATAATCGCTATTTAGTGATATGTAATGATGGCCCACATTACTTGGTAACAAAGAAGAATTAGGAATCGTGTAATCCGATGCCTAGTGTGGTCAGTTCATCGGGTTGATTGATGATAAGTTGTATTGTACTTCCCCGATGAGACAGGATCAATCTATTTTTGATATCGTAAAATCCTTTCAGATCATGATCAGCACAATGGATATAGAATATAAAGTAAGGAGTAAACTCAAACAGCCGCTTCCAAAAGTACCAATGCTTAAAGAATCTACGCATTAAAAAGTTTTGGTTACGGACTAATCGGTAGAGCCATTTTCGTTCATGATATTGATTGATCAGAGCTAAAAGCCTCTGTGTATCGGTGATCTTCTCTGTGAAGTTTTGGGTGATCTCTTCAAGGTTTAAAGGCTCATCCATTGGGTATTGCGTATAATTTTTGACCTCTATGAAATAAGCTTTCCCATCATGGATCCCTGCAAAATCCACCCCACTAAAATCTGAACCCGATAACGCTCGATAGTATCGATGCTCATCGTACTTGATGACTTCCCAAGCGTCAGAGAAGGTGAAGTTTAGGTTGGATTCAGTGAAGGTTTGCATAAAAGCTGAATAATTCATTGATTATCTGTAAAATAACAAGAATTATAGTGAGATCAACACTTAGTTTTACCCACGAGTTTTTTCCCGAATTTTTATTATGTTCTGTATTCATTTTATAAACTTTAGTATAAACATAGTTGCCGCATCCATTATACACCATTACAGATCGTAAGATGTGACTTTCGAACTAAAATTAGATAGAGCTAGTGCTTTGAAGTAGGACAGCCAAAAGCGGAACGTGATACTCGGCCTTTTATAAGTTGAGATGTTAAAGTATACAGAGGTTATTCTCACCGACCTTGTCATTTCGAGCTTGTCGAGAAATCTTTTAAATCAAAGCTCTATTCTAAATAACAACTAACCGCGAATACAAATTTAAAAGATATCTCCACTCCGCTCGATATGAAAAACTTGTGTAAATCAGTACCAGTTAAAAACCACTTTTTCCGTAAGTTAAAGGATCAAATATTTAGTAATAGAATCCTCATCAACTTATGAACTCTATAAACCAAAAACTAATAATTATAGTCCTTGTACTTTCCGCTTTCCACTTAGCAGCGCAATCCACTTGGCAGGTCAAAGCTGAAAATATAGACCCCAACAATTACTACGGAGTTACAGTGGCAAATGGAATGGTAGGTCTAGTATCTTCTCCAGAACCACTAAAAGTGAAAGACGTAATACTCAATGGTGTATACGACTACTATCAGCGGGGTCGTGTATCTAATATTCTCAAAGTATTCAACCACGTGAATATGGATTTCGCCGTAGATGGACATTATATCAATCGGGAAATGATCCAAAACTATGCGCAGACTTTGGATATGAAAAAGGCATCGTTAATAACCACTTTTGATGTCGGTGATCAAGTAAGTGTTAGTTCTGAAATGATGTCTCTTCGGCATCTTCCATATAATTCATTACATGTGATTACGGTAAAGGCAAAAAAAGATGTTGAAATCATGCCTATTGCCATTATTGAAGCCCCGAATCACATCAATAATGTGAAACAGCTATATCAAATCATCGATCGACCACATGCGAAGATCCCCTTGATGAGCTCTGTAGGCGATAGTCCCTCTGGGGCATATGTGGTATCAGCAACATCTAGCTTTATCTTCGATGAAGATATGCACGACCATCCTCATCTGATTCACGAAGATTGGGACTATAACCGTCAGTTTTTAAAATTCAAAAAGAAACTAAAAGCTGGAGAAACCTATCGCTTTAGTGTCGTGTCTTCAGTTTGTTCGTCGGTTACGTATCAAGACCCTCATAATGAGTCGGAGCGACTCAATATCTATGCAATACTAGAAGGTACAGATCGATTGATTAAGAGACACCAAGACGCTTGGGAGGATCTGTGGCAGAGTGATATCGTGATCGAGGGTCGAGAAGACTTGACTCGTGACATACGATTTGCCTTATACCATCTATATTCCTTCGCTAGAAAAGGAACAGCATTTAGTCTCTCTCCGATGGGGCTTTCTG
>JAHDGW010000044.1:0-13795 GCA_020631635.1 Saprospiraceae bacterium | reverse complement strand
CATGTCTTTTGGGATACAGAGCTTTGGATGTACCCACCCCTATTGATGATGCAGCCTGATATTGCAAAATCTTTACTGGAGTATCGTTATGAACGACTAGAAGCAGCAAAGCAAAATGCATTTGCACATGGATATGATGGAGCGATGTATCCTTGGGAGTCTGCGGGAGACGGCTCAGAAGATACGCCTGTATGGGCATTGACAGGTCCATTTGAGCACCATATCACAGGTTGTGTAGCTTGGGCATTTTGGAAGTACTATGAAGTCTCCCAAGATCAAGAATGGCTAGAAAATCGAGGATGGCCAGTCCTAAAAGAAACTGCGGACTATTGGACAAGTCGAGTAGAGCGAAATGGTCTTGGCAAATATGATATCATCAATGTAGTCGCTGCAGACGAGTGGGCTGAAAATGTAGATAACAATGCTTTCACCAATGCAGTAGCAATCTTAAATCTTCAAAATGCTACGAAAGCTGCAATGGTATTAGGTAAAAAGGCAGATCCTGACTGGAATCATGTTGCTGAGAATATTCCGATTTTGAAAATGGAAGACGGCGTTACCGCAGAGCATGCTACCTACAAAGGTGAAGTAATCAAACAAGCAGATGTTAATCTTTTAGCCCATCCATTGTATATGATCACAGACCAAGAGCAAGTCAAAAAAGATCTCAAATATTATGAGCCTAGAATGTCTCCTACGGGGCCAGCGATGGGATTTGCTATATTGGCAACGCTATACAATCAGTTAGGAGATACAGATAAGGCAGGGGAGATGTTTGACTATAGCTATAAGCGAAATGAAGTACCTCCTTTTGGAGTCATCTCAGAGACAGCCGGTGGTACTAATCCCTATTTTGCTACTGGTGCAGGAGGAATGCTTCAGGCAGTATTGACAGGTTTTGGCGGATTACAGTTCGGTGATCAAGGAATTATTCAAAAACCATCAAAGCTCCCGAAAAGCTGGGATAAGATGACCATAAGTGGTGTGGGAGTAGAACGAAAGACTTATACAGTAGAGTAAAGACTTATCTCTTAGGCTCTGGCATAGGAATGTACGTATTGTCATCTGGGACTTTTGGAAACTTATGATTTTTCCAATCTTCTTTGGCTTGTTGTAAACGCTCCTTTCGTGAAGAAACGAAGTTCCACATCAATAATGGTTCTTGTTCGAGTGGTTGGCCTCCAAACAACAGTATTTGAGTGTTTTGATCTAAGCAAATTTCGCATTGGTCATCCGTCTTACTGATTAGCATTTGACCAGCATTCACCGTATGTTCGCCATCTTGAATTTGTCCTTTTACAATCACAAAAGCAACCTCACCCTCTAGAGCTCCTGCCAAAGAAAGAGTTGTAGCTTCTTTAGTTTTAATATCCACCATAAATAGTGGTGAGAAGCCTTGAAGTGGAGCACTCATCCCAAATGCATTACCTGCCACCAATTTGATCGTGCATCCATTGAGTTCCGTAGTAGGTAATTGAGATTTTTCATAAAAATCAAACTGTGGTTCCATTTCTTCTAAGTGATGAGGAAGTGCCACCCATATTTGATACCCGTGCATGGTGAATGCTTCATCAGTTCTCATGTTTTGTGGTGTTCGTTCGGTATGGGTTACTCCGCTACCTGCCGTCATAAAACCGACGTCTCCAGGCTCAATCACCTTAACGCTACCTATGCTATCGCGATGCTCTACTGCTCCTTCAAATAAATAGGTCAATGTACTTAAACCAATATGTGGATGCTGATCCACATCCATATAATTACCATTACCTAAAGTCGATGGTCCCATGTGATCTATAAAGGTGAAAGGACCCACCTGTCGTTTTTTGCGAAAGGGTAGTAGTCTTCCAACTAAAAAGTTTCCGAGATCGGCTTGGCGTTCATCTACGAGTAAGGTGTTGTTTGACATGGTTTATACTTTTTTAATCAAATCAGAACTCAAATATCGATCCCCTCGATCACAGCTAATAAATACAATCACTCCTTGATCGATCTGTTCTCTGATTTGTTTGGCTATATGATATGAGCCACCACTACTTATTCCCACAAAGAGTCCTTCTTTTTGAGCCAGTTCTTGAGCAGCAAGTACGGCATCTTGACGACTTACATCAACGGTTTTATCCACTCTAGAGGGCTCGAATATACTAGGGACTAACTCAGGACTCCATTTTCTGATTCCGGGTATGCGCTCTTCTTCTTTGGGTTGAGCACCGATAATTTGAATATCAGGATTTTTAGATTTGAGAAATGTTGAGGTGCCTGTTATCGTACCCGTTGTGCCCATAGATGATACAAAATGAGTGACTTTGTGATTAGTATCATTCCAAATCTCAGGACCCGTAGTCTCGGCATGTGCCAGTTTATTAGTTGGGTTATTAAACTGATCTAGGATGATATATCCATTTTTATCCGCTTGTTCGGCGGCATAGGCTCTTGAGTATTCTATAGTTTTTTCAGCAGGAGTCAATATGACATCTGCACCATATGCTTGCATCGTTTTTACCCGCTCAGGAGTTGCATTTTCGGGCATGACGAGTTTTATCTTGATATCATAATGAGCCGCTATCATGGCTAGTGCAATACCTGTATTTCCACTTGTTGCCTCTATAATTGTTTGGGCAGTAGATAGGGTGCCATTTTCGAGAGCTTTAGATATCATGTAGTATGCCGCTCTGTCTTTTACACTACCACCAGGGTTATTACCTTCTAATTTGGTATACAAGCTTACCGGATCATTTTCAAACCTTGGTTTTAACTTTACTAGCGGTGTATTACCGATCAATTGTACTATACTCATGCACTTAAAATTATGGATTTATCTTGACTATCGATATCTTGTGGGCATCCTGTATAGATGACCTTAGAGTGAGCCTTTACGCTTTGAGTGATCCATACATTGCCACCTATTACCGTATGCTTACCTATTGTTGTTGTACCTCCAAGTATAGTGGCTTGTGCATAGATTACTACGTGATCTTCTATCGTTGGATGACGTTTTTCTTTACTCTTACCTTTTGGTATACTCAATGCACCTAAGGTAACACCTTGGTAAAGCTTTACATGATTACCTATAATAGTGGTTTCTCCTATGACAATACCTGTACCATGATCAATACACATATGAGTCCCAATCAGTGCTCCAGGGTGGATATCGATACCCGTATAGCTATGCGCTATTTCTGTGATTATTCTTGGTATGAGAGGTACTCCTAGTTGGTATAAAATATGTGCTATACGATATGCTGCTAATGCCCAAAATCCTGGATACGCCAATATTACCTCCAATCTAGTAACGGCGGCAGGATCTCCAGCATAAGTGGCCTCGATATCAAAATCAAGATTTACTTTGACTTGTGATAGAGAGTCTAAAAATACTTGTATCGTATGATCTACCGCTATTTGATTATCAATAAAGTGATGACTCAAAAGATCATCTAAGATTGGCGTAAGATATTCTACTTTCGACGGACTTTTTTGCAGGCCTAATCGCTCAGGATATAGGATATCCATGGTTTGATTAAAAAATGATTCTACTCGTGACCTATAATGTGACATGTGTTTCGATGTTAGTGCCTATATAACGCTGCAAAGTTATATTGTTCTTCTGATCACAGTACCATGAGCTATATGAAAGTATAAAATGAAGCTTCTTTTATAAAATTAACTATAGAGAAATCAACGTATAATTTTAATAATTCATGGTAACAACTGGACACAAACCATGAAAATTTAAAATATAACTTTAATATTTCATGGTAATGTTCTATTTTTGATAAATGATTTATCGTGGTAATCATAGTGAATTGGATATTCTTTTGGAAGAGTTTCCGGCTGTTGGTATACTTGGTTCGCGTCAGGTGGGTAAGACTACCTTGGCTAAACAAGTAGGATCTCGGACGCCCTCTATCTATATTGATTTAGAATTACCTGATGATTTGGTCAAGCTTTCTAACCCAAGTTTATTTTTCAAAACCTATCAAGATCACTTGATCATATTAGATGAGATACAAGTCAAACCCGAATTGTTTCCAATATTGAGAGCGGTTATAGATCAGGATCGTAGACCGGGGCGGTTTTTGATTTTGGGATCTGCATCACCAGTAATGATGCGCAACACAGCTGAGTCACTTGCAGGTCGTATCGCTTATATCGATTTGCCACCTCTATTATTATCAGAGATCGATGTAGAAAACCAAAATATATTGTGGTTAAGAGGAGGCTTTCCGCTTTCATATCTTGCCAAATCAGAAGCGGCTAGTTTACGATGGCGACAGAGTTACATACGATCGTATGTTGAGAAAGATTTATCGCTGTTGGGTTTACCCAATAATCCTGAATTTTTACGAAGGTTTTGGACTATGGCGGCTCATCTCAATGGGAAGTTGGCTAACTATGCCGATATCGGTAGAAGCCTACAGGTGACTAGTCCTACCATACGAGAGTATTATGATTTATTTGGTTATACTTTTTTGATTTATGAAGTGACTCCATACTTTGGAAATCTCAAAAAAAGACTGGTCAAATCTCCTAGGTATTACATTTCTGATACAGGAGTATTGCACAGTTTGTTAGGTATAAAAAGTTTTGAAGACCTACTCGGCCACCCACATGCGGGCCACTCTTGGGAGTCATTTGTGATGCATCAGATAAAACATCATTTACCAGAAGAACATAGTCTCAGTTTTTATAGAACTCATCAAGGTGCGGAGATCGATGCTCTGATTTTGAAATCAGGAAAACCATATATCTCATGCGAAATTAAGATGGGTAATGCGCCCAAGATCTCAAAAGGTATGAAAATTGCAATTCAAGATGTAGAAACAGAGTTGAATTTTATAATCACTCACTCATCAGATCGATATCCGATAGATGAGCATATTGAAGTCATCAATATTCATGATTTTATATTTCAGATCTTAAAGACTCTATAGTAAAGCTTGATTATCCGACAGTTAGACAAACTCGGAGATAAGTCCACAACAAATAGTACATGTCAGCAGCCAGTATACGTAGTGGTAGACTAAGGTTTTAGTTTTAATCCCGTGTAGAAATCCATAAAGACTTATAAAGGGTAAAGCTAAAAATACGGACAAAAGACCTCCATGAAATACACCGTGCATAAAATGTCTATGCTTATCTCCATACTCAGCAAGAAACTCTTGAGTAAGCGCTACAGCTTCCTCGCTTCCCATCATGATATCGGTAAAGAATAACTCATAATATCCTACCTGATGGATTACAAGATTTATAAATCCAAAACAGAGTGCTAGGCTCATGAGGTATAACCACACAAACCTCAGCCCACCTAATCGAAGGGTAAGGTTTTCTTGTGATAGTTTGAAAAAAGATTGTACCGTTCCTCTTGGATTATACCATAACCAGCCGATCAAGATCGGAATAATGGATATAAGCGCATAATAGAGAAAGTTGAGTTTCATGAGTCGAGATTAATGAATTAGATGAAGAGTATTGGACTATAAAGTAAAGTATTAATTGACAGAATTTAGCCTCTCTTTTACGGCATCATCATATCCAAAAGTATTCAAGGTTTTCACTTCGGTGCTTCTATATAGTTTGTCCATGTGAGCGACCATATTTCCTTTAGATTCAGTTTTAAGGTCATTGGCATAGATTGATTTTTGCACGTTCTCTTCTTGCTGAAGTGTATAAAGCAGGTCTAGTAAAAAGTTGCCTTCTTTCTGCTCTATAAATCGGAGGTAGCGTATGCTTTTTCCAAGTTCTGATTCTCGGTATACCGCAACAAAAGGAGTGGGGTTGAAGGTGGTTTTATCAGAGATAGGGTGGTAGATATTATAACAACTAAAAATGGAAATATCTTGGAGGCAAAGGTATTTGAAAAATGTAGTTTTAGGATTATCTGTTATACCCATTTTAGCTGCAGCTAAGATAGTCACATAAGAAAGACGCTCTTCATGACCTAAATCAAAAATGGCATCAAAGCCATCGGACTTAGCTTTGGCTAAATCTTCAATATACTGTTGAGACTCCTCAGTTAGGGAATTATATACTTCTAAGTATTGCTCATTTATGATGCTACTATACAAGTTATCATAAGCCTCGAGCAAAGCATCTTTCTTTGGGTTGCCACAGGAGCTGTTAAGAAGTAAAAGAAGTACAGAGAGCCCTATAAATAATCGATTCATAACATAAAGATAGCGGATGTAGAATGAAACCATTATTAATCTAATTCTCCTTTTTGAAGTTTATATCTAAACCCTATTTGGACCCCTGTAGAATATAATCTTTGGTTAATCTCAGCTGTTCTATATCGGTTGATTTGGTGGAGATGTTTCAATTCCAAAAAGTATGAAAAGGAATGTTGGTTGAAAAATTCAACTCCTAAAGCACCTTGAACTTTCAAGAGATTTGATCCTTGAGAAAATTCTCTACCACAGATTAATCCAGCTTCTGTATAAGGCCTGACCTTTGATTTGGACCAGTATTTCCTTACGGTAATAGGTATACTTAGTTCCCTGTAAATGTAAAAAAAAGAATTATCGAAGAAGTCCAAAACCACAGGACCTAAATCACCTGTATCAAATATTCCACTGTCGTTAATTGCAATTCCCGTAACAATCTGACCCCTGTAATCATTAAAATCTGCTTGGTAGTATTGTAGACCACCATAAAGATAAATAGAGTGATTCAGAATAAGATTTGTACCGATTCCAACTCCCCAGGCCTTTGTAGAGGTTTTAAGATCATCAATAAATTGAATGATACGATCTTCCGTTGCATCATTAGCCTTTAATGTACGATGCACGGATAAGTGCGACAGATGTACGTCGACAATAGCTTGCTGAGCATAGATCAATTGAGTAGACCATACTAGACATAGAATAAGTACATGACGCATATGTTATCCGTTTATTCAAATATAATGATAAAAGAAGCCGTTTCAGAAAAATAAGAGTTATCTAAACGATTAGATAACTCTTAGAATTAGTATTTACTTCTACAAAGGATCCCCGATACTAACTGCTTTCACGGTGGGTTCATCTGCTTTAAGCGCTTTTCTTCGTAGATAGAACAAAGTGAAAATATTGATGAAGTGCATGATGCCGAGTACAATAACGATAAACCCAACCTTAACACTGAGAAGTTCGATACAGTCGGCAAAAGTATGGATTGCTTTTCTAGTCTGTAGATTATAAAGTACATAGCCAAAGTTGACTAAATAGAAACCCACAAGCAATAGCCTGTTGACACTGTCACAGAGTTCTTCGTCGCTACCAAAGATGGTTTTTAAGAATGTCCTTCCATTATTGAAAAGCACATTGCCTACCCAAAAAGTCAAGCCAATCGTAAGCGTAATATAGAGTGCATAAGTGATAACTAGATAGTCCATAATTTTATATATTTTGTATTTTCAAAAAATAATGAAATAAGTTAGTAAATTTTTTTACTTCAACAATTTGATTAACCGATTAAGAAACTTGTTGCTTTCTGCTTTCACAAAAAGAGATAATACAGTATCGGATTGTTTGGCAAACTTCAAAAGGTTTTTAGTCATTTTATTGAATTCCTTTATATCTGAAGATTCTCCTTCGACCTCTTGTACGGCTTTCAATGCTTCTATGGTTGGTGTAAGTTCTCTTCGCTGTCGTTCTTTAGCTATTTGCGTTGCGAGACTCCACACATCTTTTTCACTAGTATAATATTCTTTTCGTTGACCAGGCACGAATTGCTTTTTGACCACTCCCCACTCCATTAGAGTTTTTAAACTCATACTGGCATTTCCTCTCGAGATTAAGAGTTCTTCCATAATATCATCGGTAGTCAAGGCTTTTGCAGAAACCATCAACAAAGCATGTATCTGTGCAGCGGTACGGCTTATGCCCCAGTTACTCCCTAGATTTCCCCAAGCTTCTATAAGTTTTGCTTTAGCTTCTTGATGTGTCATATCATAAAGGTAAGCCAATTATTCTATATTTTCAATAATTATTGAAAATATAGAATAATATTGAAAATTGTCTTTGTTTTTCGATTGAATTCTTTTAACCATTTTTACACTATGAATAGTAATCAATTCATTCAAAAGCTAACAGGTCTTGAGATAAGGTCTATCTCTAAAACCGTTTCTTTATTAGAAGATGGTGCCACAGTACCATTCATAGCAAGATACCGTAAAGAGCAAACTGGGAATTTAGATGAAGTCGATATCCGAAAAATACAAGGAGCGTTTCAGGCATTTCAAGATTTGGTTAAACGTAAAGAGACGATTATCAAAGCGATCGAAGAGCAAGCTCTAATGACCACAGCCTTAAAGGCAAAGATTAATGAGACATGGGATGCTACAGTACTAGAAGATTTGTATCTGCCCTATAAAAAGAAAGCTAAAACTAAAGCAACCGTTGCAAGAGACCAAGGGCTCGAACCACTAGCTAAAATGGTTATGGCTCAGCGACATAATGATATAGTACAGCAAGCCAAACGCTATGTACGTGGTCCTGTAAAATCAGTAGAGGACGCCTTCCAAGGAGCCCAATATATCATTGCAGAGTGGATTAATGAAAACACCAGAATACGTGATATCGTAAGAGATTCTTTCAAAAAATATGCTTCGTTATCGAGTAAAGTGATCGCTAAAAAGAAAGATGATGCGGTGAAGTATAAAGATTACTTTGACTACACAGAACATATCAAAAAGATACCTTCGCATCGGGTATTGGCAGTATTTAGAGGCGAGAAGGAAAAATTACTACGGGTCAAACTTGGAGTGGATAATGATAGGCTACAAAAGCGAATAGAGGGCTTCTATATCAAGGGCTTCAGCATGAGCGAAGAGTACATCATTGAAGCGATAAAGGACAGCCTCAAACGCCTCTTGATTCCGTCGATTGAGAACGAATTTAGGAAGATCATCAAAGATCGAGCTGATGATGAAGCCATTCAGGTATTTTCGGATAATCTGAAGGAGCTATTATTAGCAGCGCCATTAGGAGCTCAATCCATCTTGGCGCTTGATCCAGGTTATCGTACGGGATGTAAACTAGTTTGTCTCAATAAACAAGGAGAGTTAATCTACAACTCAACAATCTACCCACACCCACCACAGTCCAAATTACAAGAGAGCGCTGATACACTACAAAGACTAGTCTCTAAATATCAGATAGAAGCCATTGCTATAGGCAATGGAACTGCGGGAAAAGAAACTATGGCTTGGGTCAAGTCTATCAAATTTGATCAAAGTCCAGAAATCTATATGGTCAATGAAAGCGGTGCATCCATTTATAGCGCCTCTGATGTGGCTCGTGAAGAATTTCCCGATCACGATATTACGGTGAGAGGGGCAGTTTCTATAGGTCGCCGACTGGCAGACCCTCTCTCTGAATTGGTAAAAATAGATGCCAAAAGTATAGGTGTGGGTCAATATCAACATGATGTCAATCAAAAGAAGCTCAAAGAAAACCTCGATCATACGGTACTGAGCTGTGTCAATCGAGTAGGGATTAATCTCAACACGGCGTCTCAGTATGTTTTGACATACATATCAGGACTTGGTCCGACTCTAGCCAAGAATATAGTAGATTACCGACAGCACGAGGGAGCATTTACAAGTGTAAAACAGTTGATGAAAGTCCCAAGGATGGGAAAAAAAGCATTTGAGCAAAGTGCAGGTTTTTTGAGAATTAGAGATGGCAAAACACCATTGGATAATACAGGTGTTCACCCAGAACGATATGCACTTGTGGAAACCATGGCTAAAGACCAAGGTCACGAATTAAAGTCCTTGATTGCCAATGGCGACTTGTTAAGATCTATACCTTTGAAAAAGTATATCAGTGACGATGTGGGCATACCGACGCTTCAAGATATTATTAAAGAACTCCAAAAGCCCGGGCTTGATCCCCGTGGAGCAGCGCAAGTATTTTCATTTGCTGAGGGAGTACAAAGTATTCAGGATATTAGGTCGGGCATGATCGTCCCAGGTATTGTAAATAATGTTACCAAGTTTGGAGCATTTGTAGATATAGGTATCAAAGAGTCTGGACTCATTCATGTTTCTCAGATGGCAGATCGATATATTTCTGATCCTGCTGAGGTGGTCAAAGTCAATCAGAAAGTCATGGTTAGAGTCATGGATATCGATTTGGCGAGAAAACGTATAGGTTTGAGTATGAAGGATGTATAGTGGACTAGTTGTCCGTGGCTAGTTGTCAGTAGTATGCTGTTTGGAAAAGCTTCTTACGCTGGTAATTATTAGGGCGAGGCTTACATTCTGTATATACTTTATCTAGTCCCGCCTTTAGCGGGTGCTTCCATGTTTCTGTTTTGATTTAGACGGTAAACTGAGAAAAATTGCTCTGTGTTCTTAGTGATCTCCGTGGTTCAGAAAAAACAAGCTCTATGATGAAAATACGCTATACTCACGATCTCGTCTCGCCTTTGACGGATGCCTCCATGGTTAAAAACCCCAAAGAATTGTATTTTCATAGCGGACTAATAACCAACTCATGAAAAATCTAGGTATTAAAGCCTCTTTGTTTCTTAACTACTTCGTATTTGCTATCCTTCTCAATAGTGTAGGTGCCGTGATTCTACAAGTGCAACGAAATTTTGGAGTATCAGAGTCCGGAGCAAGTGTATTGGAAGCCTTTAAAGACTTACCCATTGCTATTGCCTCGTTTTTCATAGCCTCTTTACTACCGCGTTTAGGTATCAAAAAAGGAATGATGCTTGGGCTTGCTGCAGTAGCTATCATGTGTTTTGCAATGCCATTGATCGCCGACGAATTTTGGTATTTTAAAATGCTATTTGCAGTGATTGGAGTTTCGTTTGCAATTATCAAAATCTCTGTTTTTTCCATCATTGGATTGATTTCAGACACTCAGAAAGAGCATAGTAGTTTGATGAGCTGGGTAGAGGGTACCTTCATGATCGGTGTTTTATTTGGTAATCTGTTTATTTCCCTTTTTGTAGATGACAACAATGCGGAGTCCACCGCTTGGCTATCTATGTACTGGTATCTCAGTTTTATGTCTATAGGAGCAATAGTTTTATTATTTGTTTCACCACTAGATGAGACTGAGGCGCAACTAGAGGGCTCCAATTTGAGTAATGATTTTATAGAGATGGTCAAGCTGATCGTGAGACCACTGGTAGTTGTATTCCTGGCGAGTGCATTTCTATTTGTACTCATCGAACAGAGTTTTCAAACTTGGACGCCTACTTTTTATAAAGACGTGATCTCCGTACCGGCAAGTATGAGTATACAGGCAGGAGCTATATTGGCAGGAGCATTTGCCATAGGTCGTATATTGTCAGGGTTTGTATTGCAAAAAGTACATTGGTTAAGGTTTTGTATTGCATGTCTGGTGATACTAGGAGCATGTGTATTGATTAATTTACCTTTGACTAACTCTGCCGTGGTTGACGATAATACCAATTGGTGGAATGCACCTCTGATTGCATACGTATTTCCACTTATGGGGCTCTTTTTGGCACCTATTTATCCTACTATTAATTCTGTAATTCTGAGTAGCTTACCTAGGCATCTTCATAGTTCTATGTCAGGTTTGATAGTTGTATTTTCTGCTTTGGGAGGTACATTTGGCTCTATTATCACAGGATCATTATTTGAAAAATTTGATGGAGTGACCGCATTTTATATGTCATTGATTCCAATGGCTTTATTGGCTCTGACATTGATTATGCTCAATAGATTTATCAACCGTAAGTCGCTACAATCATGACCTATCAAGCGCCAGATCAAGTATTCGGAGATTTATTCGTGGCCGTGCAGATGAGCGGGATATTTCCTGACTCAAAGACCTTCGTAGATTCTACACCTAAGTCATCACCAGAGGAGATTCTAAAGCAATATCAACATCATAAAAATCAACAAGGCTTTGATTTGAAGGCCTTTGTGTATGAATATTTTGAAGTCTATACCATCGAGAATTCTGATTTTAAAAATAATCCTGATCATAGCCCCGTAGAGCACATTACAACTCTATGGCCGGTACTCAAAAGATCAGCGGACAGCCCAGTAATGGGTAGTAGCTTGATACCGCTCAAGCATGATTATATCGTACCTGGAGGTCGTTTTGGTGAGATTTATTATTGGGATAGTTACTTCACTATGGAAGGGCTCAAAGCAAGTGGAGAGATCAAGATCATAGAAAATATGATTCAAAATTTTGCAGATATTATTGATACCATCGGATATATACCCAATGGAAATAGGACGTATTTTTTAGGTAGATCGCAACCTCCATTTTTCGCTCGCATGCTTTCGCTACTGGCCGAAATAAAAGGAGATGCAATGATACTCAAATATCAATCGCAACTGCTCAAAGAATATCAGTTTTGGACTAGATCAACAGATGATCAGCATGATATGCGTATGGTCTTATTACCCGATGGCAATATGCTCAATCGATATTCTGATAATAACCCTATACCGCGACAGGAGTCTTATGTAGAGGATGTAGAGCTTGCAAAAGGACTAGATAAAGGACCAGCTCAAGTACTTTGGAGACATCTACGTGGAGCATGTGAGTCGGGCTGGGATTTTAGCAGCCGTTGGCTGGACGATCCTAAAGATTTAAGTTCGATAAGGTGCAGGGATATAATACCAATAGATCTGAACTGTCTCATGTATCACTTAGAGCTGACACTGGCAAGAAGCTATGAACTGGAAGCAAAATATGATGAAGCAGCATCATTTAAGGATACCGCAATACAAAGAAAAGAAGCTATACTTAAATGGCTTTGGTCAGAGGATAAGCAGATTTTTCTAGACTACGATGTAGTCAATAAATGCCATACATCTGCTCCATCAGCTGCTATGCTATACCCATTGTTTTTCAATTTGGCTAATGAAACTCAAGCTTATCAAGTGGCCAAATATGTTGAGAATAACCTGCTAAAAGATGGTGGATTGATTACTACAGAAATTTACTCGGGACAACAATGGGATGCACCTAATGGCTGGGCACCGCTACAATGGATAGCTGTAAGAGGCCTAGATCAATATGGCCATCACCACTTGGCTAAAACACTAGCGCAGCGATGGATATCTTTAAATGAAAAAGTATATCGCAGCTCAGGTAAGTTTGTCGAAAAGTATAATGTCGTAGACTTAAGTTTAGAAGCTGGTGGCGGAGAATACCCGGTACAAGACGGCTTTGGTTGGACCAATGGAGTATATTTGGCTTTGAAAGAGTGGTTGCGTTAAAGGAAAATTGAAACCTGCCTTTCTTTAGTCCGGCATGTTTTGAGATTAGATCACAGAGGCTATAAACCTGATATAATAGATCGTGTTATGAATATAAATTCTACCATTATGAGATTATTTTTGTTGCTACTTATGTGCATAAGTTATAATGGTATCTATGCTCAAAATACTCTGCGAAATTTTGAAAAATATCATGAAGCCTTTCATGAAGAAAAACTATACATCGCAACCGATAGGGATTACTATTTTTCGGGTGATACCGTATGGTTTAAGGTATATTATCGCAATGGTCGTACACATGAGCGATTAGAAGCTGAGCCATTGGTATATTTAGATTATCTAAATGCAGAAGGTAAAAAGATAAGTAGGGTCAATCTCAAAATTGAAAATGGGGCAGCCATTGGAGACTTTATCATACCCGAAAATGCTATTTCTGGCCTGCACAGCTTGCGAGCATTTACACAATATCAGCTCAATTTTGATCAAGCATATTTATCCACCAAATCACTTTTGGTACTCCATGAAGAATCAGAAAAAAAGAAAGAAACAAAACCTAAATATAGTCTAGAATTATTTCCAGAAGGAGGTGATCTG